>NZ_JBMOWO010000130.1:0-80520 GCF_049310525.1 Pseudomonas sp. GZD-222 | reverse complement strand
TTATTTTGAAGTTTTTCAGAATTTCTCTTTCAACTTCAACCGCTTAACTCGCTGCGATCTCTCGTCAGCGGGAGGCGAATTCTACAGCGTTTCAATCCGCTGTCAACCACCTTTTTCACCGCTGCCGATCTTTCGATCGAAGCCCCTCCGGCACTACCTGGAACATCTAACTCGTTGAATCCCAAGGAGTTTTCCGTTCCGACTGCGCCGGAAGTGGGGCGAATTATAGAGAGATCTGCAGGCACGTCAAGGACTTATTTCAAACTTATGACAATAAGCCCCTGAAACGCCGTACCTATATAGAAGAGAAGGTAACTAGACCACCTTGGCCAGCTGCAAACGCTCGATCTCCACCGCATCCAGCCCCAGTACCTCGCCAAGTATCTGCTGAGTGTGCTCCCCCAGCAGCGGCGGCGCATTGCGATACTCCACCGGCGTAGCAGACAAGCGAATCGGGCTGGCCACCTGCGGAACCTGCCCAGCCAGCGGATGCGCCATCTCGATAGCCAGGCCCCGCGCCTTGACCTGCGGGTCGGCAAACATCTGCGCCAAGTCATTGATAGGCCCGCAAGGCACACCTGCCGTCTCCAGCTGCGCCACCCATTCAGCGGTAGTCTTGAACACCGTGGCCTGGCGGATCAGCGGAATCAGCTCGGCACGATTGGCTACCCGCTGCTTATTAGTAGCAAAGCGTGGATCATCCGCCCATTGCGGCTGTCCGGCGACTTCGGCGAATTTACGGAACTGCCCGTCGTTACCCACGGTAAGGATGAAATCACCGTCGGCAGTCGGGAAGTCCTGGTAAGGCACGATATTGGGATGCGCATTGCCCAGCCGCCGCGGCGGCGTGCCGGTAGTCAGGTAGTTCATGGCCTGGTTGGCCAGGCAGGCTACCTGGACGTCGAGCAATGCCATATCGATATGCTGGCCGCCACCACCCTGGTCACGGTGGGCGAGGGCAGCAAGGATCGCCACAGTGGAGTACAGACCGGTAAGGATATCGGTCAGCGCTACACCCACCTTCACCGGCCCGGCACCTTCATCACCCTCGGGACGGCCGGTCAGGCTCATCAGCCCACCCAGCCCCTGGATCATGAAGTCGTAGCCCGCACGCTTGGCATACGGCCCGGTCTGGCCGAAGCCGGTGATCGAGCAATAGATAAGCCGCGGGTTGAGCGCCTTCAGGCTTTCATAGTCCAGGCCGTAGGCAGCCAGGCCACCGACCTTGAAGTTCTCGATAACCACATCGGACTTTGCCGCCAGCTCACGCACCAGGCGCTGGCCTTCAGGCTGGGTGAAGTCGATGGTTACCGAACGCTTGTTGCGGTTGGCCGACAGGTAGTAGGCCGCCTCACTGGTGTTCTCGCCGTAGGCGTCCTTGAGGAAGGGTGGCCCCCAGGCGCGCGTGTCATCGCCAGTTCCCGGGCGCTCAACCTTGATCACTTCGGCCCCGAGGTCAGCGAGAATCTGCCCGGACCAGGGGCCGGCCAGCACTCGCGACAGATCCAGCACCCGCAGATGAGATAGCGCGCCCATGGGCTGGCTCCTTATTAATAGAAGGACTGGATGCCGGTTTGTGCGCGACCGAGGATCAACGCATGCACGTCGTGGGTACCTTCATAGGTATTGACCACTTCCAGGTTGACCAGGTGGCGGGCTACGCCGAACTCGTCGGAGATGCCGTTGCCGCCAAGCATGTCGCGAGCCATACGGGCGATATCCAGCGCCTTGCCGCAGGAGTTGCGCTTCATGATCGACGTGATCTCGACCGCTGCAGTGCCTTCATCCTTCATCCGCCCCAGACGCAGGCAACCTTGCAGGGCCAGGGTAATCTCGGTCTGCATGTCGGCCAGCTTCTTCTGGATCAACTGGTTGGCAGCCAGCGGGCGACCGAACTGTTTGCGATCCAGGGTGTACTGGCGAGCGGTGTGCCAGCAGGCTTCGGCAGCGCCCAACGCACCCCAGGAGATGCCATAGCGCGCAGAGTTCAGGCAGGTGAACGGACCTTTCAGGCCACGCACGTCCGGGAAGATGTTCTCTTCTGGGACGAAGACGTTGTCCATGACGATTTCACCGGTGATCGACGCACGCAGACCAACCTTGCCGTGAATGGCCGGTGCACTGAGGCCCTGCCAGCCTTTTTCCAGAACGAACCCGCGGATATCGCCGGCATCGTCCTTGGCCCAGACCACGAACACATCAGCGATCGGGCTGTTGGTGATCCACATCTTGTTGCCGGTCAGGCGATAGCCACCCTCGACTTTCTTCGCCCGGGTGATCATCGAGCCCGGGTCGGAGCCATGATCAGGCTCGGTCAGGCCGAAGCAACCGATCCACTCGCCGCTGGCGAGTTTAGGCAGATACTTCTGTTTGGTTGCTTCAGTACCGAACTCGTTGATCGGCACCATTACCAGCGAGGACTGAACACTCATCATCGAGCGGTATCCGGAGTCGACACGCTCGACCTCACGGGCGATCAGGCCGTAGCAAACGTAGTTCAGGCCGCTGCCGCCGTACTGCTCAGGGATGGTCGCGCCGAGCAGGCCGACTTCGCCCATTTCACGGAAGATTGCCGGATCAGTCTGCTCATGGCGGAAAGCTTCCAGCACGCGCGGGGCCAACTTGTCCTGGGCGAACTGATAAGCGCTGTCACGCACCATGCGCTCTTCTTCAGTGAGCTGTTGATCGAGCAACAGCGGGTCGATCCAGTTGAAGCTTGCTTTACCGGCCATGAGCGAATCCTCGAAAAATGGGACCAGAGATGTTGTGCATTGATCCTAGGCCTGATCAGCCGACGAGACAAACGAGGAATACGCATAGTCTTGTGATAATTTCTCACTCCGTAACGACCAGAAAGGCCATCCCTGCGCCTTATTAGTGAGGTTGACGTACATGCGGCGAAAGATCCCCAGCACTGCGGCCCTGGTCTGCTTCGAGGCCGCAGCCCGCCACGAGAGCTTTACCAAGGCTTCACAAGAGCTGTCCCTGACCCAGGGCGCCGTATGTCGGCAAATTGCCGGGCTGGAGGAGTTTCTCAATGTCGAACTGTTTCGCCGTTCGCGCCGCGGAGTAAAACTCACCGAGGCGGGCCTGTCCTATAGCCGCCGGGTCGCCACGCAGCTGGATGCGGTGGAGCGCGATACCTTGTCGGTGATGGGCCAGCAGGGCGCCAACGTCATCGAGCTCGCCGTCGTGCCGACCTTCGGCACCCAATGGCTGCTGCCCAGGCTCAAGGACTTCCAGCAGCGCCATCCGGAAGTCACCGTCAACCTGACCAACCGCACGCGGCCCTTCCTTTTTGCCGACACGCCTTTCGATGCCGCGATCTATTTCGGGGATGCCGATTGGTCCGGCACGCACTCCCATCGATTGATGAGCGAGAACCCGGTACCGGTGTGCAGCCCCAGCGTACTGGGGGGAGCAGGGCAGCTGGATGCCGCGCAGATCGCGCAATTGCCACTGCTGCAACAAACCACGCGCCCTTATGCCTGGCGCCAATGGTTCAACAGCCTGGACATGAACGTTGCCCGCGACATGACCGGCCCGCGCTATGAGCTATTCTCGATGTTGGCACAGGCAGCCATGCATGAGATGGGCGTGGCGCTGATTCCACCGTTCCTGATCCAGCGGGAACTGGCAGAAGGGCGCCTGGTTGTGGCCAACCGACATGGGTTATCAAGCATCAAGGCGTATTACCTGATGATCCCGGAACGCAAGGTAGAGTCCGCTTCATTGCGCGCATTTCGCGATTGGCTGGTCGCTGAAGCCGAGCGCTACGCCGCAGCGCACAAGGACGAGAGCATAACTTGACCCCGTAGTCAGTTAAAATGGAGCCCTACAGATGTACGTAAATGTCGCAATTCGCACAACTGTTCCAATACCCCTCCAGCGCCCCTTAACCCTGCTGATCATGCGGCTTTCAGCGCATAAATCGCGTTTTGAACACAGCATTCAGAGAAATCGGCGGAATTTTTTCAAAATTTACCGTAATCTCCCTGAAGCCCGTATTTGACGGGCTCCAGGCCGGTTCTTGCGACATTCGGTCACAGGGTGACTTGTAGTTTGATTACCGTCACCCTTCAAAACCGGTTGAAGCAACTCGGGAATCACCTGCAAAATGCCGCGCCCCGCCACAATTCGGCGGGATCGTGCTGATCGGCCGCCCCAGAAGCACCATCCGCAGTGCGCTGGTTTACCAACAAAAGATCACGCAGGAGATTTGACGTGCACATTGGTGTTCCTCTCGAAACGCAGACGGGCGAAACACGGGTTGCTGCAACCCCGGAAACCATCAAGAAACTGATTGGTCAGGGGCATAGGGTCACCGTCCAGAGTGGCGCCGGCATCAATGCCAGCGTTCCGGACAGTGCCTATGAAGCAGTAGGCGCTGCCATTGGCAGCGCAGCCGATGCGTTTGGCGCACAGCTGGTACTTAAGGTTGTGGCTCCCAACGATAGCGAACTGGCCCAAATCAAGAGCGGCACCGTTCTGGTGGGTATGCTCAATCCGTTCAACAACGACATCATCGCCAAGATGGCTGAACAGGGCATCACCGCCTTCGCCCTGGAGGCTGCACCGCGCACCTCACGGGCGCAGAGCCTCGACGTGCTGTCTTCGCAGGCCAACATTGCCGGCTACAAGTCCGTGCTGCTGGCGGCCCATCACTATCCACGCTTCATGCCGATGCTGATGACCGCCGCCGGGACCGTGAAGGCCGCTCGCGTCTTGATTCTCGGTGCCGGCGTAGCGGGGCTGCAGGCCATCGCCACGGCCAAGCGCCTGGGTGCGGTGATCGAAGCCTCGGACGTGCGTCCGGCGGTGAAGGAGCAGATCGAGTCGCTGGGCGCCAAGTTCATCGACGTGCCCTACGAGACCGATGAAGAGCGCGAATGCGCTGTCGGTGTCGGTGGCTACGCCCGGCCTATGCCCGCCAGCTGGATGCAGCGTCAGGCCCAGGCCGTGCACGAGCGCGCCAAGCAGGCCGATATTGTCATCACCACCGCCCTGATTCCCGGGCGCAAGGCACCGACGCTACTAAGCGCCGAGACCGTTGCGCAAATGAAACCGGGCTCGGTGGTCATTGACCTTGCCGCAGCCCAGGGCGGCAACTGCCCGCTGACCGTTGCCGACCAGGTGGTGATCGAGAATGGCGTAACCATCGTCGGCCCGACCAACCTGCCAGCGCAGGTCGGGGCGGATGCTTCGGCGCTCTATGCACGCAACCTGCTCGACTTCATGAAGCTGCTGTTCGATAAGGACAGTCAGTTGGTGATCAACCTCGAAGACGATATCGTCGCCGCGTGCCTGATGTGCCGCGACGGCCAGATCATCCGCAAGAACGGATAAGGAGCCAGACAATGGAAGACATGCTGATCTCTCACGGCGTCTATAACCTGATCATTTTTGTGCTGGCGATCTATGTCGGTTACCACGTGGTGTGGAACGTCACCCCGGCACTGCATACCCCTCTGATGGCGGTTACTAACGCCATTTCCGCAATCGTCATCGTCGGTGCCATGCTGGCCGCCGCGCTGACCGTCACGCCGCTGGGCAAAACCATGGGCACCCTTGCGGTGGCCCTGGCAGCGGTCAACGTATTCGGTGGTTTCCTCGTCACCCGGCGCATGCTGGAGATGTTCAAGAAGAAAGCCGTGAAGGCTGAGGGGAAGCAGTAAACATGAGCATGAACCTGGTAACACTTCTCTACCTTGTCGCCTCGATTTGCTTCATCCAGGCGCTCAAGGGCCTGTCGCACCCGACCACCTCGCGGCGCGGCAACCTGTTCGGCATGCTCGGCATGGCCCTGGCAATCATCACCACCGTCGGCCTGATCTACAAGCTGGGCGCGGAGCTGGCCACTGATGGTATCGGTTACGTGATTGTCGGACTGCTGGTCGGCGGCACCGCCGGCTCGATCATGGCCAAGCGCGTTGAAATGACCAAGATGCCTGAGCTGGTTGCCTTCATGCACAGCATGATCGGTCTGGCGGCAGTGTTCATTGCCATTGCCGCCGTGGTCGAGCCGCAGTCGCTGGGTATCGTCTCCAGCATCAGCGACCCGATCCCGACCGGTAACCGCCTGGAGCTGTTCCTCGGTGCTGCCATTGGTGCGATCACCTTCTCCGGTTCGGTCATCGCCTTCGGCAAGCTGTCTGGCAAGTACAAGTTCCGCCTGTTCCAGGGCGCACCGGTACAGTTCAGCGGCCAGCACAAGCTGAACCTGGTGCTGGGCCTGGCCACCATCGGCCTGGGTCTGGTCTTCACCTTTACCGGCAACTTGAGCGCCTTCGCCCTGATGCTGATCCTCGCTTTCATCATGGGCGTGCTGATCATCATCCCGATCGGCGGCGCCGACATGCCGGTGGTGGTGTCGATGCTCAACAGCTATTCGGGCTGGGCGGCGGCCGGTATCGGCTTCTCGCTGAACAACTCGATGCTGATCATTGCCGGCTCGCTGGTGGGTTCGTCCGGTGCCATCCTCTCGTACATCATGTGCAAGGCAATGAACCGTTCGTTCTTCAACGTGATCCTCGGCGGCTTCGGCGGCGCGGCGGATGCTGGCGGTCCAGCCGGCGCGCAAGAGGCTCGTCCGGTGAAATCCGGTTCGGCCGACGACGCTACCTTCCTGCTGAGCAACGCCGACACCGTGATTATCGTTCCGGGCTACGGCCTGGCGGTAGCCCGTGCCCAGCATGCACTCAAGGAGCTGACCGAGAAGCTGACCCACAACGGCGTCACCGTTAAGTACGCCATTCACCCGGTGGCAGGGCGCATGCCTGGTCACATGAACGTACTGCTGGCCGAAGCCGAAGTACCGTACGACCAGGTGTTCGAGATGGAAGACATCAACTCCGAGTTCGGTCAGGCCGACGTGGTGTTGGTGCTCGGCGCCAACGACGTGGTCAACCCGGCAGCAAAGAACGATCCGAAGTCGCCCATTGCCGGCATGCCTATTCTCGAGGCGTTCAAGGCCAAGACCATCATCGTCAACAAGCGCTCCATGGCCAGTGGCTATGCAGGCCTTGATAACGAACTGTTCTATCTGGACAAAACCATGATGGTGTTCGGCGACGCCAAAAAGGTCATCGAGGACATGGTCAAGGCTGTCGACTAAGTCTTTTCCAGGCTGTGACAATTAGCCCCAGCGCGGCACCGGCTGGGGCTTTTTAATGCCCGTCCCAGCGACAGAAGGCTCTGTTTCAGGCCTTCGCATTCGACCTTGGTCGCGGGACGCCGGGCCGCTAAATCACTAGACTGCGCATCTAGCTTTAGTAGCCTGAGATAACAATCCATGTACCGTGATCGTATCCGCTTGTCCTCCCTGCACAGCAAGGTAATGAGTGCGGCTGATGCCGCTGGCCTGATCGAGGACGGCATGACCGTCGGCATGAGCGGTTTTACCCGCGCCGGCGAAGCCAAGGCTGTGCCCCATGCACTGGCTGAGCGAGCCAAGCAATCGCCGCTGAAGATCAGCCTGATGACCGGTGCCAGCCTGGGCAACGACCTGGACAAGGAACTGACCGAAGCCGGTGTTCTGGCCCGCCGCATGCCATTCCAGGTGGACAGCACGCTGCGTAAGGCCATTAACGACGGCAAGGTCATGTTCATCGACCAGCACCTGTCGGAAACTGTCGAACAACTGCGTAACCAGCAACTGAAACTGCCGGACATCGCCGTCATTGAAGCGGTTGCCATCACTGAGCAAGGCCACATCGTGCCGACTACCTCGGTGGGCAACTCGGCCAGCTTTGCGATCTTCGCCAAACAGGTGATCGTCGAAATCAACATGGCCCACAACTCCAACCTGGAAGGCCTGCACGACATCTACATCCCGACCTACCGGCCAACCCGCACACCGATCCCGCTGGTAAAAGTCGACGATCGCATCGGCAGCACCGCGATCCCGATCGATCCGGCCAAGATTGTCGGCATCGTCATCACCGATCAATCGGACTCACCGTCTACTGTGCTGCCGCCAGACGATGAAACCCAGGGCATCGCCAACCACCTGATCAACTTCCTCAAGCAGGAAGTCGACGCCGGGCGCATGACCAACAAGCTCGGCCCGCTGCAGGCCGGTATCGGCAGCATCGCCAACGCGGTGATGTGCGGCTTGATCGATTCGCCATTCGAAGACCTGACCATGTACTCCGAAGTACTCCAGGACTCAACCTTCGACCTGATCGACGCCGGCAAGCTGAGCTTTGCCTCTGGCAGCTCCATCACCCTGTCGAGCCGTCGCAATGCCGACGTCTTCGGCAACCTGGAGCGCTACAAGGACAAACTGGTTCTGCGTCCGCAGGAAATCTCCAACCACCCTGAAGTGGTTCGTCGCCTGGGCATCATCGGCATCAACACCGCCCTTGAGTTCGACCTGTACGGCAACGTCAACTCCACGCACGTGTGCGGCACGCGGATGATGAACGGCATCGGTGGTTCGGGTGACTTTGCCCGCAATGCCCACCTGGCAATCTTCGTCACCAAGTCCATCGCTAAAGGCGGTGCGATCTCCAGCGTGGTGCCAATGGTCAGTCACGTCGACCACACCGAGCACGACGTCGACATCCTCGTCACCGAGCAAGGCCTGGCCGACCTGCGCGGCCTGGCGCCACGCGAGCGCGCACGGGTGATCATCGACAACTGCGTGCACCCGGACTATCGCGAAGCGCTGAATGACTACTTCACTCGCGCCTGCGAGAAGGGTGGTCATACCCCGCATATCCTGCGCGAAGCCCTGGCCTGGCACGAAAACCTGGAAGAAACCGGGCGCATGCTCGCCAGCTAAGCCGCACAGTTTTCAGCCGGTGACGCGCAATGCGCACCGGCTGAACAGTTGGAATACTCGAACAAACAAAAACTGTTCTACTGTACCGGTGTTTTTACCCCGCGTTTCCTGCCCCTCATCAAACTCATGACCGAAAACGCACCACTTTAGTGCTGACCGGTACAGTTGTGCCTGTTCAGAGCGCAACAGTCCTCTAAAACAGTTAACTGGACCATCACAATGTAGTTGAACTGTATCTACTGTTATGGACGACAGAGGAGGATCATTGGCATCAGTTAAATCACTACCTAATGCCGCCACAAGCGGAAGGATGACATCATGGAACGTACCCTCAGTTCCGATCTGGTTTTTGAACGCAACGAACAATCCAAGGCCGCGCTGCCACTGCGCCTGCTGGCCAACCTGATGCTGTGGCAACGCCGCATCGCCAGCCGCCACCAGTTGGCCCGTCTGGATTCGCGCCTGCTGGCTGACGCCGGTATCAGCGAAGCACAACGCTACGAAGAGCTGAGCAAGCCGTTCTGGCGTTAATGCAGGGCTCGCCGGCCAAGGTCGGCACCTCGAATTCCGAAAACCCGTCGCAGGTCACTGCTGACGGGTTTTTTCGTTCATAAGCCGCGGAATAGAGCGGCTGCGAACGCGACAGGTACAGTTTTGAAATAGTTATTATTTATAGGTACAGTTGATAAATCTTGCTCCGGCCTTGTCCAACTCGCAGACGCTGATCGCGTGATACCCTTAGAGCACCCAGCTTGGTAATAAGTAGCGCAACCGGCTGAGCGTGCGTCTGACACAAAGAACCCGCCTAAAACTAGGAGATCGACCATGTTCCGTTCACGCTTGTTTGGCGCCGCCCTGGTAATGGCCCTGGCTTCCACCGCCAACGCCACCAGTTTCGTCGTCACCACTGATGCTGTCGTAGGCGCAGTTGCCGCTTCCACCGACGCCACCTCTGATGTGTCTTCGTCGTTCCGTGACGACAAAATCGTGCGTGCAGCCCGTGACGATGCTGCCAGCTTCGTTGCCAGCAGCGGCGAGATCCGCGGTGTGAAGCTCGAAAGCGCTTTCGCCCACATCCGTCAGCAGGCCCCAAGCCTGCAAGCCAGCGACGCGCAACTGGCCCAGGCTATCCTGGCGCTCTGAGCCCGCCTGACACCGGCTTCAATCATGTAACAACATGCAATGAAGCCGGGCACCCTGCACTGGTCCTTGCCAGTGCATTGGGATAGCCTTTGCCGCCTGATTTATCAGCCTCATGAGTCCCATGCGTTATCTGACCTTGTTGTTTCTGCTGCTGTGCTGGACCGGTGCCGCTCAGGCGCTGGACCTCACCACCAATAATCTTGTCGTCAGTGGATACGTCACCAGCAAGGTGACCTCGGCGCCCTTCGATCGCAAGCGGCTGCTGGAAGCTCACGATGACGCCGCTGCGTTTGTCGCCAGCGACGGCCAGCTACGCGGTGCCCGACTGCAGGCCGCCTTGAACCGCTTGCGCGAGGCCAATCCCGAACTTCTTGCCGCGGACCTTGAACTGGCGCAGGCAATTCTCGTCCAATGATTACCCCTGTTTTTCCGGAGATGCTCCATGCGTAACCCGCTGATTGCCGCCACCCTTGGCCTTCTGTTGCTGGCCGATGTAGCCCAGGCACAAACCCTGGTGGCCACCAGCAACATCATCGTCCGTGCGTTCGGTCGTACGATTGACTTCACCTCGGATACCACCACTTCGATCCGTGACTCGAAAGTCGTGCGTGAAGCCCGTGACGATGCCGCCAGTTACGTTGCCAGCCGCGGCGAAATCCGCGGTGCCCAACTGGAAGCCGCCTTTGATACCCTGCGCCAGCGCGTACCTGAAGCACGCCAAGCCAGCGATCAGGTTCTGGCTGAAGCCATTCTCGCTCTGTGAGCACCCTGCGCGCCTGGTTGCTGGGTGGCCTGCTGACGTTGCTGGGCAGCCCAGCCCTGGCCGATCTGCAGCTGCGACTGCAGACGGAAGGTCTGGAGCCTGCACAACAGCGCGCCAGCCAGGCGCTGCTGGATGAAGCCATACAGGCGCTGCCGCCCAGCTTCAAAGCGCGACTGGACCGCCGAGTCCAGGTCAGCTGGAGCACAAAGATGCCTGAAGATGCCTACGGCCAGGCATCACTGGTATCGACACTCGAGCTCAATCGGCGGTTGCTGCCCGGCCTCACCGACGGTAGCGCTGCTACCAGCAAGACCGGCCGCCCTCATGGCACAGTACGCCAGGAGCTGCTCGCCACTGTCCTCCATGAGCTGACGCACCTCTATGACCGCGCACGGCTCTGGCAGGGCAGCGAACGACGCCTGATCAATCAATGTGCCCGGCATTTGAACAGCCAGGGCAAGGTTGGCCTGCCCGAACAGTGCCGCGGCCAGACTGAACGGCGTTTTACCCTCAGCGATGATCCGCGTCTGCTCGATCTGGCCGGCTGGCCGCAATATGTGGGCAGGCGAGGGGAGCGAGAACAACATAACCGCCAGGTCGCCCGTAGCCCCGATAGCTACGAACTGAGCAGCCCCAAGGAATTCATTGCGGTCAACATGGAGTATTTCCTCCTGGACCCGAGCTTCGCCTGCCGGCGTCCGGCGCTGCACGCCTACCTGAAAGCGCACTTCGACTGGGCACCTGAACATCCGGCCTGCCCGCAAGCGCTACCTTTTCTCAATGCCGGTAACGACTTCGCCAAGACGCCACTAGGCGAGATCGACCCGGAGCGCGTCTACGCCGTGGACTACCTGCTGGCCGAAGCCAACCAGAACTGGGTCAGCCGCTGGGGCCACAGCATGCTGCGCCTGGTTATCTGCGCCCCTGGCCGCCCACGCGGACCTGACTGTCGGCTCGACCTTGATCAGCATCTGGTGTTGTCGTACCGCGCCTTCGTCAATGATGTGCAACTGTCGAGCTGGGACGGCCTGACCGGGGCTTATCCGTCACGCCTGTTCGTCCTGCCCCTGGCCCAGGTCATCGACGAGTACACCAAGACCGAACTGCGCAGTCTCGCCTCGATCCCGCTGAAGTTTGAGCGCAACGAGCTGGAAAGCCTGGTCCGCCAAGCGGCCGAGATGCACTGGAGCTACGACGGCAACTACTACTTCCTGTCCAATAACTGTGCAGTAGAAACCCTCAAGCTGTTACGCAGCGGCACCGCCAACCCGCGCCTGGCAGACCTCGACAGCATCGTGCCCAATGGTTTGCTGGAAGTGCTGCAAGGACGCGGGCTGGCCGATGTCAGTGTCCTCGATGACCCGCGCGAGGCACTGCGCCTGGGCTATCGCTTCGACTCCTATCGCGACCGTTACCAGGCCATGTTCCTGGTGCTTAAACAGCAACTTCCAATTCCCCAGGACAGCGTCGAAACCTGGCTGGATCAATCTGCCAGTCAGCGCCAGCAATGGTTCGCCCAGGCCGATCTGCGCACCAGTGCAGCGCTGCTGCTGCTGGAGCAGGCCAGCTTGCGCAAGCAATTGCTACTGGCCCAGGACGAAGTCAAACAGCGCTATCTGACCGGACGGGCAGCCAATGATGCCAGCGTGGCCAAGGCTAACGGCACGCTGCAGCAGATTCTCGCCAACAGCGGATTTCTCAGCCGCCCCGCAGAGCTGCTGGGCAGCAGCGGCTACGGTTTACCGCAATCAGGGGAGCGCACGCAGCTGATCAGCGAGTCCAGCCAACGACAAAAGCAGCTGCAAACCCTCAGTGCCGATCTGGATAAAGAAGTACGTGCACTGCTCGGCCCGGCCCGGGCCGCGGAAATTGCCGCGGTCGAAGCCAACATCAAGCAGGTCGGCGAACATTTGCGAGCCCTGCACAAGGCCGCAGGTGGCTTGCAGCTCCCCTGAGCAGCACAGCTAAAGGGTTTCTTCCGGCTCGCCGGGAAGCTGCTCATCCAGGTGCAGCCAGGGCAGGCGGCTACTGGTCCAGATATGCCGCGCGGGCCGGGCCACTTCGGGCTGGTCCAGCGTGGTGATGGTGATGTCGATGGTTTCCGGGCTCAAGTCCGTGGTCAGCGCCACATGCGCCCCGCATCGGCTGCAGAAGTAACGCACGCAGCTGGGAGAGGAGTCGTAGCACTGCGGCGAACCGCTCAACCACTGGAAATCAGCGCACGACAGGGTCGCCCAGGTCACCAGCAGCCCACCGCTGACCCGCCGGCACACCGAGCAATGACAGTGGGCTACGTCCGCCAGGGGCCCTCGCACCCGGTAGCGCAGGGCGCCGCAATGGCAGCCGCCTTCATACGTATCGCGCATCGCTTCTCCTCCCACCCTGATTTGCCTACCGCCAACAATGCACCTCTCGTCGTCTTTGGGCCAGCGAAAGCTGGCTGAAAGCTTGCCGACTTAGGATGACCTCCACTACCGGCACAGACCGGTCAGCCAGGGCACCTGACTTCCAGCGCAGCGCCCGGCCCAATTAACAACAACAATGGTGATTCTGATGTTTGCTTACAACCGCCTCCCCGCTGTAACACCTCCGTTATTCCATGCGCTGCGCCTCGCGCGCTGATCCGCCCGACTCGATTCCTCTTCGACGCGAAACGCCTGGAGTACTCCTATGCTGACCTTCCTCGGCTTTGCCATGGTCATCACCTTCATGTACCTGATCATGACCAAGCGCCTGTCGGCCTTGATCGCCCTGATTCTGGTGCCGATCATTTTCGCCCTGTTCGGTGGCTTCTCGGGCGATATCGGACCGATGATGCTGCAAGGCATCACCAAGCTCGCCCCGACCGGGGTGATGCTGATGTTCGCCATCCTGTATTTCGGTCTGATGATCGATTCCGGCCTGTTCGATCCGGCCGTGCGCAAGATCCTCAAGATGGTCAAAGGCGACCCGCTGAAAGTCTCGGTGGGCACCGCTGTGCTGGCCCTGGTTGTGTCGATGGATGGCGACGGCGCCACCACCTACATGATCTGCGTGGCGGCCATGTTGCCGCTGTACAGCCGCCTGGGCATGAGCCCACGGATCATGGCGGGCCTGATCATCCTCGCCGGCGGGGTGATGAACATGACCCCTTGGGGTGGCCCGACCGCGCGTGCGGCCAGCGCCCTGCATGTCGACCCTTCGGACATCTTCGTACCGATGATCCCGGCTATGCTTGCAGGGGTAGTGGCGATTCTCGCGATTGCCTACATGTACGGTAAGCGTGAACGCGCTCGCCTCGGCGAATTGCACCTGCCAGGTGACGAAATCGACCACAGCGAAATCAGCGTTTCGCAGTTTCCCGATGCTCGTCGACCAAAAATGATCTGGTTCAACGGTGCTCTGACCACGGCGCTGATGATTGCCCTGGTCGCGGGCTTGCTGCCGCTGCCGGTACTGTTCATGGTCGCCTTCAGTATCGCCATGATCGTCAACTATCCTTGCCTGCAGATGCAGAAAGACCGCGTTGCCGCTCACTCCGGCAGTGTGCTGGCGGTGGTCGGGCTGATCTTCGCCGCCGGTATCTTCACCGGCATTCTGTCTGGTACCGGCATGGTCGAGGCCATGTCCAAGAGCCTGCTGGCTGTGATTCCTGAAGCCCTGGGCCCTTACCTGGCGGTGATCACCGCGATCGTGAGCATGCCGTTCACCTTCTTCATGTCCAACGACGCGTTCTACTACGGGGTACTGCCGGTACTCTCCGAAGCCGCCAGCCACTACGGCATCTCGCCAGTAGAAATGGCTCGCGCGTCGATCGTCGGCCAACCCGTGCATCTACTCAGCCCGCTGGTACCCTCTACCTATCTGTTGGTGGCCCTGGCTGGCATCGACTTCGGCGATCATCAGCGCTTCACCTTGAAGTGGGCAGTGCTGGTCTGCCTGTGCATAATGTTCGCCGCGCTGCTCATGGGAATTTTCCCACTGTTCAGCAGCCTATAAGACAACAGCTTCATACAACCGCAGTGCGCCCCTTGCCCGGGCGCTCTGCATCTATCGCACGAAGGAATACACATGGAATGGCTGACCAGCCCAGAAATCTGGGTTGCCTTTTTTACCCTGACGGCTCTTGAGATCGTTCTCGGCATCGACAACATCATCATGATCTCGATCCTGGTCAGCCGCATGCCCAAGCACATGCAGCAGCGTACCCGGATCTTCGGCCTGGCCCTGGCCATGGTCACGCGTATTCTGCTGTTGCTGTCGATCACCTGGGTCATGCGCCTGACGGCCGACCTGTTCGTGGTGTTCGACCAGGGTATTTCCGGTCGCGACCTGATTCTGTTCTTCGGCGGTCTGTTCCTGCTATGGAAAAGCTCCCAGGAGATCTACCACGGCCTCGAAGGCGAAGATGAAACCCATGACGAACCTGCCGGCAAAGGCGGCAAGTTCCTCTACACAATCATTCAGATTGCCATTATCGACATCGTCTTCTCCCTGGATTCGGTCATTACTGCCGTCGGCATGGTTTCCCACGTTCCAGTGATGGTCGCGGCGATCGTCGTCGCGGTGCTGGTGATGATGCTTTGTGCAGGCGCCATCAGTAACTTCATCGACAAGCATCCATCGCTGAAGATGCTCGCCTTGTCGTTCCTGATCGTGGTGGGTACCGTATTGATCGCTGAAGCCTTCGAAGTGCACGTACCGAAGGGTTATGTCTACTTCGCCATGGCCTTCTCCCTGGCGGTCGAGGCCATCAACATCAAGATGCGCACCGCCATGGCCCGCAAGAGAAAGCAGGAACAAGGCGAACCGGTGAAACTTCGCAAGGACATTCCGGGTCAGTAAACCTGGAGCGACTGGAAAAAGGCCCTGCGGGGCCTTTTTTCATTTGTTTTCATGACAGTTTGGTTTCAAAGCCCGCGCTGGCTATGCGATGCTGGCGCCAAGCCCTCGGGCCGACTACAGCTTAAGTGAGCACTGGGAAAAACCGCCTGCAATCAGGCCAGGCTCACGGCACCATCCATTTGCCCCGCTGGGGCACGCTCAACAGGGGGCCTGTTCCATGCTGACCCTGCTCAATCTGCTCTCCGCCGTGGCGCTGCTGATCTGGGGCACGCACATTGTGCGTACTGGCATCTTGCGGGTGTACGGCTCCAACCTGCGGCGTGTGCTGAGCCAGAACATGTCCAGGCGCCCCCTGGCCTTCGTCGCCGGGATCCTGGTAACGGCCATGGTCCAGAGCAGTAACGCGACGGCGATGCTGGTGACTTCCTTTGTGGGGCAGGGGCTGATGACCCTGACCCCGGCGCTGGCCATCATGCTCGGCGCCGATGTCGGTACGGCGCTGATGGCGCGGGTGCTGACCTTCGACCTGTCATGGCTGTCGCCGCTGCTGATTTTTCTCGGGGTGATCTTCTTTCTGTCGCGCAAGCAGACCCGTGCCGGGCAACTGGGACGCGTCGGTATCGGCCTGGGCCTGATCATCCTCGCCCTGCAACTGATCGTCGAGGCCGCTGCGCCCATCACCCAGGCCCAAGGCGTGAAGGTGCTGTTCGCCTCACTGACCGGTGACATTCTCCTCGACGCCCTGGTCGGCGCCCTGTTTGCGCTGATTTCCTATTCGAGTCTGGCCGCCGTGCTCCTCACCGCGACCCTCGCCGGTGCCGAACTGATCAGCCTGCCGGTAGCCATCGGCCTGGTCATTGGTGCCAACATCGGTAGCGGCCTGTTGGCGTTCCTCAGCACCAGCATGCAGAACGCCGCCGGGCGCCAGGTGGCCCTGGGCAGTCTGCTGTACAAGCTGATTGGCCTGATCCTGATCATTCCGGTGCTCGACCCGTTAGTGCACTGGATGGACAGCCTGTCGTTCAGCGCCCAGGAACTGGTGATCGGTTTTCACCTGCTCTACAACAGCCTGCGCTGCCTGATCATGCTGCCAACAGTCAAACCCATGGCCCGCGTCTGCAGCTGGCTGCTGCCGGAGCGTGCAGAGGTCAACGGCCGCGCCCGTCCACGCCACCTGGATCCCGCTGCCCTGAGCACACCGAGCCTGGCCTTGGCCAACGCCGTGCGCGAAACCCTGCGGGTCGGCGATCTGATCGACAACATGCTCGACGCCATGCACAGCGTGCTACTGGGCACCCAGACGGCAATGACCCAGCAGGTACGCAGCCTGGGCGAAGACGTCGAAGCGCTGAACAACGCGATCAAACTGTACCTGGCGCAAATGCCCCGCGAAGACCTCAGCGCTCAGGACAGCAAGCGCTGGGCCGAAATCATCGAGCTGGCGATCAATCTCAAGCTGGCCAGTGACCTGATCGAACGCATGCTGCGCAAAGTGCAGCAGCAGAAGACTTCCCAGCGCCGGGAATTTTCTGACGTCGGCCTGGAGGAATTGACCGGACTGCACAGCCAGTTACTTGCCAACTTACGCCTGGGATTGTCAGTCTTTCTCAGTGCCGACCCGGAAAGTGCCCGCCAGTTACTGCGGGAAAAACGCCGCTTTCGCGCCCAAGAGCGGCGTCTGGCCCATGCCCATGTCAGCCGACTGCAACGTAAAGTTTTGCAAAGTATCGAGACCAGCGCCTTGCACCTGGAACTGATTGCCGATATGAAACGACTGAACTCTTTGTTCTGTAGCAGTGCCTATGTGGTATTGGGTGGCTCCGATACCGGCGGTCTGCTGCTCGACAGCGTACCGGACGATGCCCATTCACCCTGACCGCGACCCCAGCACTCCCGCAAGGAAGCTCGCCATGCGTTGCCTGATGTTCTTGTGCCTGCTGCTGGGTGCCATACCCAGCTTTGCCCTCGACCGCTCGCAGGTCGAAGGCTACCTGCTGCCTAACGGCCTGCAGGTTCTGCTCAAGTCGGGCTATGAGCGCAATCATGTGTCGATTCGCCTGGTGGTCGGAGTTGGCTTCGATGACTTTCCCTGCGACCAGCAAGAGCTGCCACATTTGCTCGAACACTTGCTGTTCAGTGGCATCGACGCCAGCGGTGAAGGCGGCCTGGAAGCGCGCATGCAGGCGCTGGGCGGCGAGTGGAACGCCTATACCAGCAGTGCCGACACGACCTTTGTCATCGAAGCCCCCGCGCGCAACCAGCGCAAGGTGCTTGACCTGCTGCTGGCGGTGATCAAAGACACCGAGATCGACGAGAAAGCACTGGCGCTGTCAAAGAAGATCGTCGAACGCGAAGATGGCGGCCACTATTCGCACCTGCAGCGCTGGCTTGACCGCCAGGACCTCGGCCACCGCGCCAGCGACCAGCTTGCGGTGGAACTAGGACTCAAGTGCGCGGAACGCTCGGCGGTAGCCGATATGACCCTGGAACAGGTCAACAACGTGCGTCAGCACTGGTATGCGGCAAACAACATGAGCCTGATCGTGGTGGGTGGCCTGGATCGCCTGCTCCCGGCTTACCTGGAACGCAGCTATGGCGAACTGGACCCGGCCGAACCCGGCGAACGGCGAGCCCTGGATGGTGTTACTCACAAGGCGCAAGCCCGTCGTGAGTTGACCCGTGGCTGGCTCGGTGACAGTGCCCGTCTGCACTGGTTGTTCCTCGAACCGGTGCTGGACAACGATCACGGCCAGACTTTCGATCTGTTACAGCGCTACCTGGACTGGGCGTTGTACGAAGAGTTGCGGCTCAAACACGGGCTGTCCTACGGGCCGTTCAGCCAAAGGGAAAGCTTCGGCGACACCGGGGTGATGAGCCTCAATGCCGACCTCGACCGCGCCGATATCAAGGAAGCCGAGCAGGCGTTGGGCGACATGCTCGAGCGGCTGCGCAAAAATGGCCTGGACCCGGCTACCTTCGAGCGGGTCAAGCAGGCCACCATCGATCGCGAAGCCTGGACCACCCAGAGCAATGCTGCCCTGGCGGACTATTACTGGGGCGCGCTGAACGACTACCTCGACAGCCGCTTTGCCGACCCCGTGCGCACCCTGCGCCGGGTCAGCCTCGATGATGCCAATCAAGCCTTGCAGCAGTTGCTGGCCAAGCCTGGGTATGTGCGTGTAGAGCTGCCGCTGATCAGCTATGACGAACTCTATGGGTTGGTGGCGTTGGGCCTGGGGGTAATCCTTGCCGGCGGACTGTTGTGGGTCAGGCGGCGGCACCACAACACATAGCGACGACAAAGGCAGCTGGCCAGTACAAAGCGCGGTATTCTGTACGGGTTTTTACCTCACCCTGCGAACACCTTCATGCCTCACTATCTCCAGCGCCTGATCGAACTGATCAAGCGCTACCCCGGCGTCATAGCGCTGGGCGGTTTCATCTCCGGTATTGCCAGCTTCATCCTGGTCGATCGCCAGGAAGGCCTGGCCAGCTGGATCGCCATCGTGATGCTGATCAGCTGGATCTGGCTGATGCTCGAGAACACCTTCACCAAGGTGTTTGCCAAGGTGTTCAAACGCGAAATCCCGCAACCGCTGCTGCGCTACGCCACGCAGATGATCCATCAGGAAAGTCTGTTCTTCGTCTTGCCGTTCTTTTTCGTGACCACAACCTGGAACAGCGGCCAGCTCGTATTTACCGGCCTGCTCGCGGCAGCAGGGCTGATCTCGATCATCGACCCGCTGTACTACAAATGGCTGGCGCCGCGGCGTTGGCTATTCCTGGCGCTGCATACCCTGACCCTGTTCGCCGCGTTGCTCACTGCGCTGCCGATCATTCTGCACCTGACCACCTCGCAAAGCTTCAAGCTGGCCCTGGTGATCGCCATGCTGCTGTCCTTCCCAAGCCTGGCCAGTAGCTTTCCCATTCAGCACTGGCGGCGTGGGGTCATGCTGGTGGTCCTGACCCTCGCTGTCGGCGCCAGTGGCTGGTTACTGCGCTCCTGGGTACCGCCGGCGACCTTGTGGATGACCGAAGTGGCCGTCAGCACCCAGCTGGAAAACCGCACGCCGGGCAAGAGCCTGAGCGAGGTCAAGGCCAGCGAGATTCGCGCCGGGCTTTACGCGTTTACCGCGATCAATGCACCGCGCGGGCTCAACGAGCGGATTTATCATGTCTGGCAGTTCAACGGCAAAGAAGTCGACCGCATTGCGTTGGACATCCATGGCGGGCGCAAGGAAGGCTACCGGGCCTGGACCCACAAGCAGAACTTCCCCGGCAATCCGGTGGGCCGTTGGCAGGTGAGGGTACTGACCGAGGATGGCCAGGTCATCGGCGTGCTGCGCTTCAAGGTGATTGATGATGGTCAAGCGCCCAAGGCCGAGTAACGCTATGCTCTGAGGCTGCGAACTGTCGGTCGACTGCATGGAGCCTATGACTACACAAGCCAGCGCAACCCTGGACACCACAAGCAGCCCGGCGTGCCTGCGGATTATCGGTGACTGGACACTGGCCAATTACGCCAGCCTCAAGCGCAACAGCGAGAGCCTGATTGGCCAGTATGACCAGAGCACTGAGGTCGACCTCGGCCAGCTGGGTAACCTGGATACCGCAGGTGCTTCCCTGCTGGTGGAACTGCTCGGTCCCGAACGCCTGTCGCGCCTGACCGCCACCGCGCAACTACCGGAAGCCAGCCGCGCCCTGCTGCAGACGGTGTACTGCTCGGTACAGGACTTTTGCATTCCGCAGAAAGAACCCGAAAAGTCGGTACTGATCCAGTTGCTCAGTCGCATCGGCTGCGCAGTCGACACCCTCTGGCAAGACACCTTGCAGATCCTCGGTTTTGTCGGCCTGATCCTGCAAACCCTGGTACTGCGCCTGTTTCAGCCGCGCCGCTGGCGGGTCACTGCCGTGGTCGCGCACATCGAGCAAACCGGCCTGGATGCGGCGCCCATCGTCGCCCTGCTGACCTTTCTGGTCGGCGCCGTGGTGGCTTTCCTCGGCGCCACCGTGCTGGCCGGATTTGGCGCCAGTATCTTCACCGTTGACCTGGTTGCGTTCTCCTTCCTGCGTGAATTCGGCGTACTGCTAACCGCCATTCTCATGGCTGGCCGTACCGCCAGTGCCTTCACCGCACAGATCGGCTCGATGAAAGCCAATGAAGAGATCGACGCCATCCGCACCCTGGGTCTGGATCCGGTCGAGTTGCTGGTGGTTCCCCGGGTCCTGGCGCTACTGATCTCGCTGCCGCTGCTGACCTTTCTCGCCATGCTCTGCGGCATCATCGGCGGTGGCGTGGTTTGCGCGCTGTCGCTGGATATTTCGCCAGCCATGTTCCTGTCCCTGCTGCAAAGCGACATCGGCGTGCAGCATTTCCTCGTCGGCCTGGCCAAGGCGCCGTTCTTCGCCTTCCTGATTGCCGCCATTGGTTGCCTGGAAGGCTTCAAGGTCAGCGGCAGCGCCGAGTCGGTTGGCGCTCACACCACCTCCAGTGTGGTCCAGTCGATTTTCGTGGTGATCGTCCTCGATGCGGTGGCTGCGCTGTTTTTCATGGAGATGGGCTGGTGAGTCAGACAACCCCCAACAGCCGCGAGGCGGTGATCGAAGCGCGGGGCATCTGCAACCGCTTCGGTACCCAGAGCGTGCACGAACAGCTGGACCTGGACCTGTACCGCGGCGAGATCCTGGCCGTGGTCGGTGGTTCTGGCAGTGGCAAGTCGGTACTGCTGCGCAGCATCGTTGGTCTACGACGGCCGAACGAGGGGCAGGTGAAGGTATTCGGCCAGGACCTCAGTGGTCTCAACGACGAGCAGCGCTCGAAGGTTGAACGGCGCTTTGGCGTGTTGTTCCAGAAGGGCGCGCTGTTCTCGTCGCTGACGGTCACTGAGAACGTCGCCTTGCCGCTGATCGAGCATGCGGGCCTGTCGCGCGCCGACGCCGAGCACCTGGCCGGGGTCAAGCTGGCGCTGGCCGGCTTGCCGATTTCCGCCGCCGACAAATACCCCTCATCGCTCTCCGGCGGCATGATCAAACGCGCAGCGTTGGCCCGCGCCCTGGCCCTGGACCCGGACATTCTGTTTCTCGATGAACCCACCGCAGGCCTGGACCCGATCGGTGCGGCGGCCTTCGACCAGTTGATCCTGACCCTGCGCGATGCTTTGGGCCTGAGTGTGTTCCTGATCACCCACGACCTCGACACCCTCTACACCATCACCGACCGGGTGGCAGTGCTGTCGCAGAAGAAGGTCCTGGTGGCAGGCCCGCTTGCCCAGGTCGAAGACACTGACGATGCCTGGATTCACGAATACTTCCATGGCCCGCGTGGCCGTGCGGCGTATCAGGCCGCCACAGCGGCAAAGGAGCTCTGAAATGGAAACCCGTGCACATCACGTGCTGATTGGTCTGGTCACCGTCATTGTGGTCGCCGGCGCCATGTTGTTCGGCCTGTGGCTGACCAAGTCCAGCGTCGACAGCACCTTCAAGGATTACCAAGTCGTGTTCAACGAGGCGGTGTCCGGCTTGTCCCGCGGCAGCTCGGTGCAGTACAGCGGCATCAAGGTCGGTGACGTCACCAGCCTGCGCCTGGACCCCAAGGATCCGCGCCGGGTACTGGCTCAGGTACGTCTGAGCGCCGATACCCCGGTCAAAGAGGACACCCGGGCCAAACTGACCCTGACCGGCATCACCGGCACCTCTTTCATTCAGCTCAGCGGCGGTACGCCACAAAGCCCCGAGCTCAAAGGTAAGGACGGCAAGCTGCCGGTGATCGTCGCCTCGCCGTCACCGATCGCACGTCTGCTCGACGACGGCAGCGACCTGCTGAGCAATATCAACATGCTGGTGCACAACGCCAACCAGATGTTTTCCGAGGACAACGCCACACAATTGAGCAAAACCCTGGCGAACCTGGAACAGACGACAGCAGCGTTCAGCGACCAGCGTGGGGATATCCGCACCGCCATCCAGCAACTGGCCCAGGTCGGCAATCAGGCCAGCTCCATGCTCGAACAGACCAGCGACCTGATGCGCAACGCCAATGGCCTGCTCAACAGCCAGGGCAAGCAAGCCTTCGGCAGCGCCGAACAGGCCATGCAGTCATTGGCGCAGAGCACCGCGACCCTCAACAGCCTGCTCAATGACAACCGCGAAGCCCTCGATGGCGGCGCCCAGGGCCTGAACCAGCTGGCACCGGCGATCCGCGAACTGCGCGAGACCCTCAACTCGCTGAAGGCGATTTCCCAGCGCCTGGAAGCAAACCCCAGCGGCTACCTGCTCGGCCGTGACACAAACAAGGAGTTCACGCCATGAGTCGTACCTGCCGCTTTCTGGCCCTGGCTGCGGCGCTGAGCCTGGGCAGTGCCTGTTCGATCCTGCCGCAGGCAGATCCGGCTGACGTCTATCGCCTGCCTTCGGCACAAGCCGCCAGGACGGTACCGGTTAGCACTTCTGCCAACTGGTCGCTGCGCCTGAACAAACCGCTCGCCAGTGACGCGCTGAACAATCCGAAAATTGCCGTGGTCCCGCAAGGCAACCTGATCAGTAACTACAAAGGGGCGCGCTGGAGCGATCCAGCACCGTTGCTGCTGCGCAACCGCATGCTCGATGCCTTCCAGCGCGACGGCCGGGTGCCGCGGCTCAGTGCCGATGACAGCAACCTGCAGGCCGACTATGAGCTTGCCGGCGAGCTACAGGCGTTCCAGAGCGAGTACAGCGCCGACGGCCTGGCCGTGGTGATTCGCTATGACGCGCGACTGGTGCAAGGGCGCAACCAGCGCATCCTCGCCAGCCGACGCTTCGAAGTACGTCAGCCGGTGAGTGACAAGCAGGTACCGGCAGTGGTCAACGGCTTTGGCAGTGCCAGTGACCAGCTAATGGCGCAACTGGTGGACTGGACGCTGGCCCAGGCCAACCAGGCCCAGGCTCAGCTTCAGGCAAAGAACCAGTAGCAGACGCAAATGGCCGCGATCACCCCGGCCAGTTCCGCCAGCAACGCACAGCCCACCGCATGGCGGGCGCGCTGGATACCGACGGCACCGAAGTAGACTGCCAACACGTAGAAGGTGGTTTCGGTGCTGCCCTGAATGGTCGCCGCCACCAGCGCCGGGAAGCTGTCGACCCCGTGGGTCTGCATGGTTTCAATCAGCATTGCCCGTGCGGCGCTGCCAGAGAACGGTTTGACCAGCGCCGTCGGCAGGCCCTCGACGAAGCGCGTATCCATCCCCAGCCACTCCACGACATGGCGGATGCCGTCCAGACTCAGCTCCAGAGCGCCTGAGGCGCGCAGCACGCCGACTGCGCAGAGCATGGCGACCAGATAGGGCAAGAGGCTCTTGGCGACGTCAAAACCCTCTTTGGCGCCCTCTACGAAGGTTTCATAAACCTTCACCCGCTTGAACGCGCCAATCACCAGGAACAGGATGATCAGACCAAACAGGGTCAGGTTGCCGAGGATCGACGACAACCCGGCCAGGGCCGTCGCCGAGAGCGTGCCAAGGAACGCCATGAAGCCGCCCAGCAGCAGGGCGCCTGGTATCAGGTAAGCCAGCACCACCGGGTCCCACAGACGCAGGCGCTGCATCACCGCCACCGAGAGCAGGCCGACCAGGGTCGAGGCGCTGGTGGCCAGCAGGATCGGCAGGAACACCAGCGTCGGGTCCGGGGCGCCTTGCTGGGCGCGGTACATGAAGATCGTCACCGGCAGCAGGGTCAAGGACGAGGCGTTGAGCACCAGGAACAGGATCTGCGCATTGCTGGCAGTGGTCGAGCTGGGGTTGAGCTCTTGCAGAGAACGCATGGCCTTGAGGCCGATAGGGGTCGCGGCGTTGTCCAGGCCCAGGCCGTTGGCGGCGAAGTTCAGGGTGATCAGGCCCAGCGCCGGGTGGCCGGGCGGGACTTCCGGCATCAGGCGGGCGAACAGCGGGCCGAGGATCTTCGCCAGCCAGTCAACGATACCGGCCTTTTCAGCGATCTTCAGAAAGCCCAGCCAGAGAGTCAGGGTGCCGAACAGCAAGACCATCACCTCGACCGACAGCTTGGCCATGGCGAAGATGCTCTCGACCATTGCGGCGAAAATCCCGGCATTGCCGCCTACCAGCCATTGCGCCAGCGCGGAGATGGCCGCGACCAAGAAAAAACCAAGCCAAAGGCCGTTGAGCATCCGTTGTTCCCCCACAAAGTTGCGACGAATGATAGCGGTAGCGGCCGGGCAATGCACCGAGCTTTCCCCGGTGGGAGCGGGCTTGCCCCGCGGTTGCGGTGTGTCAGTCAAATCGCATCGCGGGGCAAGCCCGCGCCTACCGGGGGGTGGAAAACAAAAAAGCCCCGACCAGGTCGGGGCTTTTCGTTCAGCCAGACTGCACCTTAGTGGTTGGCAGTCTTGCCGGCAGGAGCGGCTTCTTTGCTGCGCCAGTGCGGCAGCGAGTTCCAGTAGCGCTGGCCTTTGGCATCGTCATACATGCCTTCCCAGCGTGCGATAACCAGCACGGCCAGGGCGTTGCCGATAACGTTCAGAGCGGTACGGGCCATGTCCATGATGCGGTCGACACCGGCGATGAAAGCCAGACCTTCCAGCGGGATGCCGACGCTGCCCAGGGTGGCCAGCAGCACCACGAAGGACACACCCGGAACACCGGCAATACCCTTGGAGGTGACCATCAGGGTAAGCACCAGCAGCAGCTGCTGGCTGATCGACAGGTCGATGCCGTACAGCTGGGCAATGAAGATGGCCGCGATGCTCTGGTACAGGGTCGAACCGTCAAGGTTGAACGAGTAGCCGGTCGGGACCACGAAGCTGCAGATGGCCTTCGGCGCACCATAGGCTTCCATCTTCTCGATCACGCGCGGCAGCACGGTTTCGGAACTGGCGGTGGAGTAGGCCAGGACCAGCTCGTCCTTGAAGATGCGCATCAGCTTCAGGATCGAGAAACCAAACAGGCGAGCGATCAGACCCAGCACCATGAAGCCGAAGAAGGCGATGGCGAAGTAGACCAGCAGTACCAGCTTGGCCAGCGGCAGCAGCGACGCGAAGCCGAAGTTGGCAACGGTCACGGCGATCAGCGCGAACACACCGATTGGCGCGTAGTTCATGATCATGTGAGTGACCTTGAACATGGCTTCGGAAACGCCCTGGAAGGTTTTCACCAGCGGATCGCGGATCTCTGCCTGCAGGCTCGACAGACCCAGGCCGAACAGTACCGAGAAGAAGATGATCGGCAGCATTTCGCCACGCATCAGCGCTGCGAAGATGTTCGACGGAATCAGGTTGAGGATGGTCTCGATGAACGCGTGTTCATGCTGTACCTCGGCCGCAGTTGCCTGATACTTGGAGATATCGACGGTACCCAGGGTACTCATGTCGATACCGGCACCCGGGTGGAACAGGTTAGCCAGAACCAGACCGACCACGATCGCGATGGTGGTGACCACCTCGAAGTAAATGATGGTCTTGAGGCCGATACTGCCCAGTTTTTTCGCGTCGCCAACCCCGGCGATACCCACGATCAGCGACGAAATCACGATCGGGATGACGATCATCTTGATCAGGCGAATGAAGATGTCACCAGCAGGTTGCAGGACGTTACTGATCCACCATGCCTTTTCTGCACTGAAATGGTTCAGTAAAGCGCCAATTGCAATCCCCAGTACCAGACCGATGAGGATCTGCCAGGCGAGGCTTAGCTTTGCCTTCTTCATGTCGTTACCTTTTCTTCAAGTGGAAACGGCCACCAGGCTGATAACCGCGATCCAGAGCTGTTTCCAGCAATCCACATCGTTTTGGCTATCCGCCGATGACACCGTAAAAGGTCACCGCAAGCGAGCGTAGGAACGCTCAGGCCAGCGAAAAAAGGCGCAACTATTCCGACGTGGGGGGGCTCCGTCTAATGCCGTAAACGACTACCCCATGCCGAATCGGCATGAGGTTTATCGGCCAAAACGTACGTCACAATGGGTTGCCAGACGATCGTTCGGAATTCCGACGATGGCCAAAGCGCCAAATTCCGGCAGATTTGGACGTATCCAGCTGAATGCATAAAGCCATTGTTCGACAATCCGAATGCGTGAAACCGCCTCGAATCGAACGCCCTGGCAGGGTGAAAAAATATCGATGTACGGTCGCGCTGAAATATGCGTCGACGCGTCTGGCAGAAAATGCCGAAAGGATCGGTAGGGAGCGAACGATTGCCACAGCGATGCGGAAGTCAGATCAAGGGTTTCCCTCTGAGAGGAACCACCAGACCTGGAACTTCCGCTATCGCTTTACCCGACCCGGCCCTCATCGGAGGCACTCCTTGTACCCCTAGGCCCCTCCGATCCTGCAACAATCAGAGCAGCCCGGCCCCTTGGTCATGTGCCGGCCTTCCTCAGGCGGGCACAACATAGAAGCTTGAAATGGAAAAAGGTTCAGCTTCTATATATGTACGTGAATGCCCAGTCGCACTCAGTACCTGTCTTTAATCAACTTCTACCTCGGCCGAAGAAGAAAGAAGCCACGAACAGCACCAGGAAGACGATGAACAGGATCTTCGCGATTCCGGTAGCGGCGCCGGCGATACCACCGAAGCCCAGCACGGCGGCGACAATGGCGATAATCAGAAAGGTGATAGCCCAACTCAACATGGTGATTCTCCTTACCGTTCTTGAAAGAAATCCTCTGGTGACCCTCAGAACACCCAACGATCACGCGGCGTCGCTGTATTCACCAGGGCCGTGCTAGCTGCGGCAGGCCCGAAATGCATCAACTTCGTGGGAGTAGGTAATGGCGCCTTGACCACCAGGGTGGCTCGGGCAGCTACCTTTTGAGCATCCTGTACGACCTGCCAGTTGTGATGGAGCTGACCGGCAATGAGTGTCAGCAGCAGTGCCAAACTGAAGAACAGTCCCTGGCGCAACTGAAGTGGCGATATCTGCACTAGGGTGGCGGGGTGGCGGTTCATGCCGTGCTCCTCCTGCTGCATTCATTGTTGTCTTGCAGTAGTTATTGCAGAGTGCATGCCAGCCTTTATTCATTGAAAATATCTTTATAAAACAATGAGATATAAAATCCACCAAGTTTCGACAGGACGTATCCTGCACGATGCCCCGCCCAAGGTCGTGCGATTTGCATGATCAGCCCTGGACCTTGCTGGCGACCTTGAGCATGTCCGCGTCCACGCCGCGAACGCCGCGAATCTGCCGGGCAACCTCGACGGCGATGGTTTTCTGCTCACTGCTGACCACCTCGCCAGACAGCCTGACAACGCCGTCCTGGGTGGCAACCTTGATGTTCGGACCGTCCAGGTTGCGGCTGTACATGAAGCTGGTCTGGACCTTGTCATTGATCCAGACATCGCTGAGTTGCGGATCGCTCCTGACCTGTTGCTGCTCTTCGCGCAGCTTGGCCATGTCGGCGGCGCTCAGGCTGATCAGGTTGTTGACCAGGAACACGCCCTCGGTGGAACTTGCCAATACGCCCGCCAACTCCTTGGCCTCGGCGCTGCTGACCTGGCCACGCAAGGTCACCACCCCTTCGCGGCTTTCTACTTCTATAGGTGTTGCCTGGGTATGGGTACTCCACAGCAACCGGGCACGGATGATGGCCGCCAGCGTCGCGTCCTCTAGACGCTGAGCGTAGGCACGCCGCTCCAGAGGCCGTTCGACCAGCTCGGCATTGACCTGCAGATCGTTCTGCACCTTCTCGATACCGCGGGTTGCCAGCGCTACCTGTTCGGCCAGTTGCCGTTCAACGTCATTCTCGACTTCGCCTTGCAAATGCGCCGTGCCTTCTTGCACCCGGACGTCGATCTTGAATGGATTGAGCAGCCGGTTCAGGGCCAAGGCGGTTTGCAGCGCGCCTTCCTGACGGGCCTGCTGCTGCGGGGAGGAGAGGGGCTCAGCAGCCACGGCGGCCACGGGCAGAGAAAACAACACGGCAGCGGCGACTGCCAACGGGTGCGGTACAGGCATGAGGAAGCCTCCGATGGGTCAGAACCTTGTTGGACAGCAAGCCGCGCACCAAGGTCCTGCCGATGTCACACCCCGGTGTTTCAAGACGTTAGATATGTCAGGGGCCAGGAGCTACCATGCAGTGATCGGAAGAAATCAGAAAAAAACATGCAACTTGCACGATTTCTCCGGCACTAAGTAGTGATCAATTAAAAAGGAGCGTAGGAAATGGAGTCAGCCCAGGAACATCAAGGTCGTATCCTGTTGGTCGACGATGAATCAGCCATCCTGCGAACCTTCCGCTACTGCCTGGAGGACGAGGGCTACAGCGTGGCGACCGCCAATAGCGCAGCCCAGGCCGAAGCCTTGCTGCAGCGCCAGGTCTTCGATTTGTGCTTCCTCGACTTGCGCCTGGGTGAAGACAACGGCCTGGATGTGTTGGCGCAGATGCGTATCCAGGCCCCCTGGATGCGCATCGTCATCGTCACAGCTCACTCAGCAGTCGATACAGCAGTCGACGCTATCCAGGCCGGTGCAGCCGACTATCTGATAAAGCCCTGCAGCCCCGATCAACTGCGCCTGGCGGCGGCCAAGCAACTGGAAGTGCGCCAGCTGTCGGCTCGACTGGAAGCGCTGGAAGGCGAAGTACACAAACCTAAGGACGGACTCGACTCGCACAGCCCGGCAATGATGGTGGTGCTGGAAACCGCACGCCAGGTTGCCAGCACCGATGCCAACATCCTCATTCTCGGTGAATCCGGTACCGGCAAGGGCGAGCTGGCCAGGGCCATTCATGGCTGGAGCAAGCGCGCGCGCAAAGCCTGTGTGACCATCAACTGCCCCTCACTCACCGCCGAGCTGATGGAAAGCGAACTGTTCGGTCATAGCCGCGGTGCGTTTACCGGGGCCAGTGAAAGTACCCTGGGCCGCGTTAACCAGGCTGATGGCGGCACCTTGTTTCTCGACGAAATCGGCGACTTCCCGCTGGCACTGCAACCCAAGCTGCTGCGTTTTATCCAGGACAAGGAATACGAACGAGTCGGCGACCCGGTCACCCGCCGTGCCGACGTGCGCATTCTGGCGGCGACCAACCTCAACCTCGAGGACATGGTCCGCGACGGTCGCTTCCGCGAAGACCTGCTGTATCGGCTGAACGTCATCACCCTGCACCTGCCGCCGCTGCGCGAGCGCAGCGAGGACATCCTGGCCCTCGCCGATCGCTTTCTTGCGCGCTTCGTCAAAGAGTACTCAAGACCCGCCCGCGTGTTCAGCGATGAAGCCCGGGCAGCCATGCTCAACTATCGCTGGCCGGGGAACATTCGCGAGCTGCGCAACGTGGTCGAGCGGGCCAGTATCATCTGCCCTCAGGAGCGGGTCGAGATCAGCCACCTGGGCATGGCCGAACAGCCGGCCAGCAATGCACCGCGCATTGGCGCAGCATTGAGCCTGGACGAGCTGGAACGCGCCCATATCGGTGCAGTGCTGGCCACCAGCGAAACCCTCGACCAGGCTGCCAAGACCTTGGGCATCGATGCCTCGACCCTGTACCGCAAGCGTAAGCAGTACAACCTATGAAATTGTCGGTGAAGCTGCGAACGCGGCTTTTTCTCAGCATTTCGGCGCTGATCACCGTGGCCTTGTTTGGCTTGTTACTGGGCCTGGTCAGCGTGCTGCAGATGGCCAGTTCGCAGCAGGCCCTGATCCGCGAGAACACCGCGACCCTCGACCTGGGTCTGAAACTGCGACAGAACCTCGGTGAACAACTGACATTGATGCTCACTGAGTCAGCCGACCGCATTGCGCTTGATAGCTTGCAGACCCAGTTTCAACGGCTATTGGATGAAGGCATCAAGCAGGAAGGCAATCGCGGCGCCGATAAAGATTTTGCCGACACCAACAGCCATTATCAGCGCTACCTCCAGGCGTTTCGCGACGCCCCCGTTCCTGCTTACAGCCTGGGTGCCGAACAGCCGCTGGGCAAAGCCTTCGGTTTGCTGCGCAGCAATCTGGTCGAGGCTCACAAGCGTGCACTGGACCATATCAACCAAAGCGAACAGCGCAGCTTTGAACGTGCCGTGCTGATCTCAAGCCTGCTCGGTCTGGTGGGCTTGAGCGTGCTGATTCTGGGTTTCGTGACCGCCCATGGCATCGCTCGACGCTTTGGCCAGCCCATCGAGGCATTGGCCAAAGCTGCTGACCAGATCGGGCAGGGAGACTTTGACATCACCTTGCCGGTCTCCCACGCCCAGGAGATGAACCAACTGACCCGACGCTTCGGCTTGATGGCTGAAGCCTTGCGCAAACATCAGGCGACCAACGTCGATGAATTGCTCGCCGGCCAGCAGCGCCTGCAAGCCGTGCTCGACAGTATCGATGACGGCCTGCTGATCATCGACCGTCAAGGCCACCTTGAACACATCAACCCGGTTGCCCAACGGCAACTGAGCTGGGACGACAGCCGGCTGGGCAGGGGCCTTGGTGAAGCGCTGCAGCGCCCGGAGCTTGATGCGCAACTGCGCCTGGTACTGCGTGGCGCCAGCCTGGACAAGGTGCCTGAAGACCTGGCCCTGGAAATAGATGAAGAACCGCGCCTGCTGGCTTACAGCCTGACGCCGGTCTGCCGTCCCGATGGACAGATTCTCGGCGCCGTCATGGTGTTGCACGACGTGACTGAACTGCGCGCCTTCGAGCGGGTGCGCAGCGAGTTTGTCTTGCGCGCGTCCCACGAGTTGCGCACACCGGTCACAGGTATGCACATGGCCTTCGGCCTGCTACGTGAACGCCTGACCTTTCCACCGCAAACGCGAGAGGCCGACCTGCTCGACACGATCGCTGAAGAAATGCAGCGTCTTACGCAACTGATCAACGACCTGCTGAATTTTTCCCGCTACCAAAGCGGCCAGCAGAAACTCGAACTGACGCCCTGTGCTGTAGACACGTTACTCAACCGTGCCTGCGAACGATTTGCCGGACCGGCAGGAGACAAACAGATAGCGCTTGAGGTGGAACTGGTAGCGCCGCTGCCGCATATCCAGGCCGATGCGGCACAACTGGATCGGGTGATGGACAACCTGCTGGACAACGCCGTGCGTCACACCCCGGTGGCCGGCAGCATTCGCCTGCATGCCAGGCGCCATGAAGAACGGGTAATCATCAGCATCGAAGACAATGGCGAAGGTATCGCCTACAGCCAGCAAGGGCGGATCTTTGAGCCTTTCGTCCAGGTCGGGCGCAAGAAAGGCGGGGCGGGGCTGGGGTTGGCGTTGTGCAAGGAAATCGTTCAGCTGCATGGCGGGCGCATGGGGGTTTATTCGCGACCAGGACAAGGCACCCAGTTCTACATGGCGCTGCCCGTCTGAAGCCGCAGCGCGTCACGCTTCGTCGTCGATCCGCCGTGGCGTCATGCGGCGGCCGCGGGTAATCAGCTCGACGAATTGACGCGCGCTGAGCGGATGAGCGAACAACCAGCCCTGTCCGTAATTCACACCCTCGCTGTTGAGCAGCATGGCCTGGTCTTCATACTCGATACCTTCGGCAATCACCCGCAACTGCAGGGCATGCGCCATGCGGATGATATGCGGCGCCACACCACTGCTGGCAGCGTCATGCCCCAGGGCGTCGATAAACGCCTTATCGATTTTCAAGCAGTCTACCGGCAGCGTTTGCAGGTACGCCAGGCTGCAGTAGCCCGTCCCGAAGTCATCGATCAGCACCTGATGACCGACCGCGCGCAAGGCTTGCAGGTTGTCGCGGGCAACCACCACATCGATCAGCCCGCGCTCAGTGACCTCGAAGGCGATCTGGCTGGCAGAAACATGGTGCAAGGCCAGTAGCCGTGCCGCGACCCTGCCGATCCTCGGCACCATCACATCGCAGGCGGCGAGGTTGACCGATATATACAGTTGCCTATTGGCCCGCAGTAGCTGTCCCAACTGCTCCAGCACACGTTGCAGGACGAAGTCGGTAATCGGGCGGATCTGGCCGGTATTCTCCGCCAGGGGTATGAACAGGTCAGGACTGGTCAGGGTGCCATCAGGCCGACGCCAGCGCACCAATGCTTCAGCGCCGACACAACGGCGGCTGTTTAGCTCGAAGATGGGCTGATACAGCACCTGCAATTCCCCGCGGCGCAATGCACCCTGCAGCTCGGAACTCATCGAACGACGCTGACGCACCAATTGCAGTACCAGCCAACCGAGGCACCACGCCAGTACCAGGCTGCCGGGAAACAGCAGCCAGAGCACGCCATTCATCTTCAACGGCAGGCTGGCGCGTGGCGCAATCAGGACCAATTGATAATCCGGTGATTTGGTCGGCATGCGGTAAATCAAACGATCAGGCAGCTCCAGCAGCGACTCCTTGGATGTCGGCGGCCAGTCGGTCGAGGGCGGCCAGGCCTGGGGCGGGCCGAGCACCGGTACTGCACGCGTGCCGTTATCCAGCACCACCAGCAAGCTGCCGTCCGGGGGCAGGTCGACCACATCGGTCAAGTGTCCACGGGAGGTCGCGACCAGGAACTTGCCGCGCCCAAGCATCAACGCCGCAAGGTTGTCATCGGGTTCGGTGGTGGTATTGAGCCAGTAGCTGTAGGTCGGCCCCTGAATGTCCGGAGGCCGCAAGGGCTTGATGGTGCGTGTGCCAATTCGGTTGGAGCAGGCAACCGTGCCATCGACATAGGCTGCTTCATAAACAAAGCGGTAGTTGAAGCCAATCTGTTGCAGGACGCCCAGCATCGCCGCATCACAGCCGCGAAGGGGTTGCGCCTGGAGTTCATCGACGCCCTCGCGCAGCTGCCCGAAAATTTGCTCCAGGCGCTCGAGAAAGCGCTCGCCCTTGGCATTCATCTGCTCGCTTTCGCTCTGCTGCATCTGGTGCATGGCGACGCCGATGCTGGCGATCAGCAGCAGCACTGCGCTGGCCGAAGCCGCAAGAGTGGCCAGTAACCAGGGACGGTAGAGCAAGTGGCGCAGCACAGAAAGGGCAGCTGACATCAAGACACATCCAGTTGAATACCAAGAGGTATAGCAACTGGAGGTGAAGTCAGCCTGCCCGTTTGGCGGTGCCACTGCTTAACGGCTGTTGAGCACCTGCAACATCGCCGCTGTTTGCGCGTCCGCCACGCCGTCAAAACGCTGCGGACGGAAGCGCATCTGGAAGGCCGCCAGCACATGCCTGGTGCTGACGTCATAGACCCCGGTCTGCTCGATGGCATAGCCGAAACGGGCCAATTGCTGCTGATACCAGGTGATGCTTGGCGGATTGACGCTGAAGCGCGCTTGCTGCTGGGCTACCGCCCGGGCATCTGGCCAGACACCCAGACCGGCATCGGCCAGGCGCTTCCAGGGGAACATCGGGCCCGGATCGAGCTTGCGTGATGGCGCGATATCACTGTGGCCAATGATGTAGCGGGGCTGGATGTTATTGCGCTTGACGATATCTTTGAGCAGCGCGATCAACGCTTCTATCTGCGCTTCGGTGTAAGGCTGCCAGACCCGTCCGCTCGGGGTATCGGTAAAGCCCGGGTTGACGATTTCGATACCGATGGAGCTGGAGTTGAGCCAGGTACGGCCATCCCACTGACTGTCGCCGGCATGCCAGGCGCGCCGGCTTTCATCGACCAACTGATAGACGGTCGCCGGCGAGTCGCCGACCAGGTAGTGGCTGCTGACTTCACCGTGGGTCAGCAATTGCAGGGAGCGCTCCAGCGAGGCATTAGTGTAATGCAGGACGATAAATTGAATGCGTCCGTCCTGGTTGACCGAAGGGTGGCTGCGATCGATCCGCAAACCACTGCTGCAACCTGCCAGGGCCAGTAGCAGGAGCGCGGTAAGAATGGCTTTCATGGGGTAGGGCACATGTGATGGTCCGTAATGCAATAGCATAACGTATCCGCGAGACCGCCACTTACCCCTGTTCGACTCGATTTCTACCCAGATGTTTCGCTCGGTACAGGGCCTCATCGGCGCGTTTGAGCACTATCTCGCTACGCTCCCCGGTGCGGAACGCGCTGATACCGATCGAGAGGGTAATGGTGACCCGCTCACCCTTGAAGTGAAACGGACACGCCTCGATCGCCATGCGCAGGCTCTCCGCCAACTGGCAACCGGCCTGCATGGGCGTCTGCGGGATCAGCAGGACGAACTCTTCACCGCCAAAACGGGCGATGAAATCACGGCTGCGCAGGCGTTTGCGCAACACTGTGGCAACAATCTTCAGGACCTTGTCCCCGGCCTGATGGCCATAGCTATCGTTGATGCGCTTGAAGTGGTCAAGGTCGAGGATCGCCATCAGCAGATGACCACCATTTTCCTGCCAGTCGAGTACTTCCCGGTCCACCTGCTCCGACCAGGCGGCACGGTTGGGCAGGCCGGTAAGGGGATCGATCAGGGCTTTCTGACGTTGCTCTTCAAGGTGTTCGCGATAGCCCATGGCTTCCTGCTCCATGCTCGCTACCCGCTCAGCCAACCCTAGCAGGCGGCTGGCCATGTCCTGTTCGCGCTGATCGCGTTGCTGCTGATGCTCGTCCATGGTGCCGAGCAAGCCTTCGAGGCGGTTTTCCAGGACCTGCTTGAGGCTGCTCAGATCGGCAGCACCTTGCACGCTGGTTTGCAGGCCATCGACCTGCTCACGCAGCTGACTGTCCAGATCGCGTGCCGCAGAAGTGTTGTCGGCATGACCTTCGCTGGCTTCATGCAAATGGCTCTGGAACGACTCCAGACGTTCATTGAGTTGTTGCAGATAAGCTTCGAATTCGTGCTGGCCGCTGTCGTTGATCGCCAGCATCAGCACCGCCAGGTCATCCAGCACCGGCAGTAACTCGTACCAGTTCAAGCCATGCTGCAGGCGCTCGCGCATTGACTGCGCCTGGGCCTTGTAACGCTCGGGCAGGGTCAGGTCATCAAGCAGGCCCAGCAGGGTTTCCTCGATGTGTGTGGCCACCGAGCTGTAGCTCGGCTCGGTGCTCTCGGGCAGCGCGTAGTGAGGGTCCCCGTCGAGCACCTGGGCCACTTCCGACGGATCGCCCTCGGACTCGTGCAGACTGTCCTCGGGCTCCGCCGAAAGCACGGGATCGCTAGCGGCGGGAGGCTGCTCGGTTGGCGCGGGCTCAATCACCTGCGCTGGAACCGCGGGCAATTCGATGACAGGGTCCGCCTCGGGCGCCGTGACTTCGCCTGCATCGACTTCGACCGGTACTGACTGCGCAGTGTCGGCAACAACCACCTCAGCAACTTCCAGCGGTTGCAGCTCGTCGGCATCGACAGCAACCACCTCTTTGCGCTCAGGCTCTTTATGAGCGTGCGCCACAGGCGCCAACGGCTCGATAACCTCAGGTGTAAACGGCAATGCGCCGGCCATCGCCGGTTGCAACGCTTGCGCCTCGGCTTCGCGGTTACCGAACAGGCGCTGCAACAAGCCGGGACGTTGTTCCTCTTCAGGACGCTCAAGCGCCGACAGCGCCTGGCCCTGCAAACTGCTCAGCTCCCCCAGCAGCAGGGGCACTTCGCGGGACTGGCTGGCGCGGGCCTCGACCTGTTTGGCGAACTTCTTCAGCGGACGGCTGACGTCAGAGGGCAGCGGCAAGCTTTGTAACTGGCTCACCAGCGCATTCAGCGCGGTGCTGACCTGACCGATACGGGTTTCCCGGCGTTGTTCGGAGTCGAGCACGGCCTTTTCCAGGCGTGGGATCAGTCCCGCCAGGGCCGCGTCCATATTGTCGGTACGGATGACCTCGCGCATTTCCTTCATGCACTGGTCCACCGCCCGGTCGCTGCCTTCTGCGGCCAGGGTGCTGCGCACCAAACCACGGCGCAACAAATCGAGGCGAGCTTCCCAACGGCGCTCGAGCTTTTCTTGCTGTTCGATACTCTTGAGGTACTTTTCTTTCCAGCGCTGGGCTTCGTCGGTCATGCCTGGGTCCGCAGAGGGGTGATGGCAATTAGCTCAAAGCGGGCAGCGTATCCACAGCGAGGGCATCAGGCAAACGAATCTCAACCGCGACCGGAAGATGATCGGAAATAGGCTGGGCCAGCACTTCGACCCGTTCCAGGGTCAGGCTCGGGCTGAGCAGAATATGATCAAGGCAGCGCTGCGGGCGCCAACTGGGGAAGGTCGCTTGCACCTGGGGAGCAACCAGACCCAGATCGCGCAGCGGCGAGTGCTGGAGCAGGTCGTTGGCGTGGGTATTCATGTCGCCCATCAGCACCTGATGGCGGTAACCGCCGATCAGTTCACGAATGTAGGCCAGTTGCAGGGCACGGGTCTTGGCACCCAGGGCCAGGTGCATCATCACCACCACCAGCGCGTCTTCACCTTCGCCGAAACGCACCAGAATCGCCCCGCGTCCGGCCGGGCCGGGCAGGGGGTGGTCTTCAAGCAGTTGCGGCTTGAGGCGGCTGAGCACACCGTTGCTGTGCTGGGCAAAGCGCCCGAGGTTACGGTTGAGCTGCTGATACCAGTAAGGGAAGGCCCCCAGCTGGGCCAGGTGTTCGACCTGATTGACGTAGCCGGAACGCAGGCTGCCGCCGTCGGCTTCCTGCAGCGCGACAAGATCGAAGTCACCGAGCAGATCACCAATCTTCTGCAGGTTGCCGGCACGCCCGTTGTGCGGCAACAAGTGCTGCCAGCTCTTGGTCAGGTAGTGCCGGTAACGTTCGGTGCTGATACCGACCTGGATATTGAAACTGAGCAGGCGCAGCCGGCCATCCTCTGGCAGGCCGTTAGCCTGCAGGTGATGTTCGTTGACCCGCGGATCGTGCAGGCCAACGCCTCGCTCAGCTCTCCAGCGGCGCATGATGGTCGCCGCTTACTTGGCGGCGCGCTCCTTGGCGATCAGGAAGTCGGCGACGTTCAGGACGCCTTGAGGACCTTGAGCGCTGCCGAGGTCGAAGCGGTACTTGCCGTTGACGACCATGCTCGGAACGCCGGTGATTTCATACTTCTTGGCCAGTTCTTTGGCCTGAGCTACCTGGCCTTTGATGGCGAAGGAGTTGAAGGTGGCCAGGAACTTGTCCTTGTCGACGCCTTGGGTAGCCAGGAAATCGGCCATTTCATCAGGCGAAGTCAGTTTTTTGCGCTGAACCTGAATGGCTTCGAACACGGCAGCGTGAACCTTGTGCTCTACACCCATGGCTTCAAGGGTCAGGAACATCTGGCCATGGGCGTCCCATGGGCCGCCGAACATGGCAGGAATGCGCTTGAAGTTGACGTCGGCTGGCAGCTTCTCGACCCATGGGTTAACAACGGGTTCGAAGCTGTAGCAGTGCGGGCAGCCGTACCAGAACAGCTCCACCACTTCGATCTTGCCTGGCGCCGATACCGGCACCTGGTTGCTCAGCTCGACATACTCCGTGCCTGCCACCGGCTCCGCAGCCTGGGCAGTCATACCGAATACGCTGGCGGCGACCAGCGTGGCGCTGAGAATCAAATTACGCATGCTTCACTCCTGAGCAATCTATTTGGTCGCCTCGACGCGACCTGCCATCAGACAGGTCGAAGCGGGCCCGAGTTCGTTAGTGTAACGGCAGCGGGCACAAAAAAGGGCGGCCGAAGCCACCCTTTTCATCTTTACGCCGCAGTATTAACCCAGCGTTAAAGCGCAGATCAGTGCAGACCCTGGATGTAGCTGGACAGCGCTTCGATGTCCTTGTTGCTCAGCTTGGCCGCGATGGTACGCATGGTGGTGGCATCGCCATCGTTGGTGCGGTTGCCTTCGCGGAAGTCGGTCAGCTGCTTGGCCACATAGGTAGCGTGCTGGCCACCCAGGTGCGGGAAGCCGGCCAGGGCCAGGCCCGCGCCGTTCGGCGAGTGGCAACCGGTACAGGCCGGCAGGCCTTTGTCGATATCACCGCCATTGAACAGGGCACGGCCACGCTCGACCAGTTTCGGATCAGCAGCACCGACGCTGCCTTTCTGGCTGGAGAAGTAGGCAGCGATGTCAGCCATGTCCTGATCATTGAAGGCGGCGAGCATGCCGGTCATTTCCAGCACGGTGCGCTTGCCCGACTTGATGTCGTGCAGTTGTTTTTCCAGGTACTTCTCACCCTGGCCTGCAAGTTTAGGGAAGTTCGGCGCCATGCTGTTGCCGTCCGGATTGTGACAAGCGCCACATACAGCAGTTTTGGCCTGACCAGCAGCGGCATCCCCTTTGATAGGCTCTGCGGCATTGGCTGCACCAGTGACGCCCAAGGTCAACAGCAGACTCACGAGTAGTTTGTTCATCAGCTAATCCAACTACGGCTAAGGGTGAAAGAGTTATGTATCGGGACTCCGGCTCATCCACTGGATGATCGCCTGGTAGTCCTCGGCACTGCAGTCCATGCACAATCCACGCGGCGGCATAGCCTTGAAACCCTGTGTGACATGCTTCACCAGCGTCTCCATCCCCTGCGCCAGCCGTGGCTCCCATGCTGCCCGGTCACCCGGTTGCGGTGCCTGCGGTAGCTGTCCGGCATGGCAAGCGACACATGCTCGCTTGTACACTGCCTGGGGATCCTGTGTAGCCTGAGCGCTGAAAATCGGTATCAAGACACCTGCAGCAAGCAGCCATTTCGTCATACGAACGACCTTCAGGGTTGGGGGTTGCACTGCGTTCTACTGCGCGAGCTTGAATCAACCGCCCCCGTGCACATCCTCCTACGCCGGGATAATGCGCACACAAAAACTGGGGCATTATATACTCCCGTTACTGAAACGGAAACGACACCGCTTGCCGAGACCCCCTCGCGCAACGCCCAACCGGAAAAACCATGCAAGTCAAAAACCCCATCCTCGGACTCTGCCAACAGGCCAAGTTCGCTATCAGCGCCGCCAAGGTCGACCAATGTCCGCCCGACCAAGGCTTTGAAGTGGCCTTTGCCGGCCGCTCCAACGCTGGCAAGTCCAGCGCCCTGAACACCCTGACCCACGCCAGCCTGGCCCGCACCTCGAAAACCCCGGGGCGTACCCAGCTGTTGAATTTCTTCAGTCTGGACGAGGAACGGCGTTTGGTCGACTTGCCGGGCTACGGTTATGCCAAAGTGCCGATTCCGCTCAAGCAACACTGGCAGAAGCACCTGGAAGCCTACCTGGGCAGCCGCGAGGCCTTGAAGGGCTTGATCCTGATGATGGACGTGCGCCATCCGATGACTGACTTCGACCAGATGATGCTCGACTGGTCGCGGGCCTCGGGCATGCCGATGCACATCCTGTTGACCAAAGCCGACAAGCTGACCTTTGGCGCAGCCAAGAACACCTTGCTCAAAGTGCAGGCGGAAATTCGCAAGGGTTGGGGTGACAGTGTGTCCATCCAGCTGTTTTCGGCACCCAAGCGCCAGGGTCTGGAAGAGGCTTACGGCGTCCTCGCACGCTGGATGGAACTGCCGGACAAGCCCGCAGAATAAGGGCTGCCCGGCAAACGCCGGGCAAAAAAAACCCCGGACTTCGTATGGGGAGGGGGAAGTTCGGGGTCCAAGTTCCGGACCGCTAGGGCGGGGTCCAGATATCTGCCAACACTTAACACAACATAGGAGCATCGAAGGGCTTCACCAGCCATTCAGTTACTCTGAGTCGCGGTTCACCGGTTTAGTTCCGGAGGTTTAAAAACTATTTGCGATAGCGCAGGATTTTTTTGCTCCCAGCGCCTTGGAGGCAGAAAAAGCCGCGACGATATGCCGCAACTTTTCCCCGCATTTAACCGCATTTTTAATGCGCTTCGTCCCAGTTTGCCCCCACACCGACCTCAACCAGCAGCGGAACATCCAGTGCTGCGGCATTGCTCATGTGTGGACGAATTTGTTCGCGCACCTGTTCGATCAGGTCTTCGCGCACTTCCAGCACCAGTTCGTCGTGTACCTGCAGGATCACTCGGGCATCCAGGCCCGAATCGGTCAGCCAGTTATCTACAGCCACCATCGCGCGCTTGATGATGTCTGCGGCTGTGCCCTGCATCGGCGCGTTGATCGCCGTGCGTTCCGCACCCTTGCGCAAGGCCGGGTTCTTCGCGTTGATATCCGGCAGATACAGGCGGCGACCAAACAGGGTTTCAACGAAGCCTTGCTCGGCGGCTTGCGCCCGGGTGCGCTCCATATAGGCGAGCACACCGGGGTAACGGGCGAAGTAGCGATCGATGTAGGCCTGCGACTGCTTGCGGTCGACGCCGATCTGCTTGGCCAGGCCGAAAGCACTCATGCCATAGATCAGACCGAAGTTGATCGCCTTGGCGCTACGCCGCTGGTCGATGGTGACATCGGCCAGGTCCACGCCGAATACCTCGGCTGCCGTTGCCCGGTGGACGTCCAGATCGTTGCGGAAGGCGTGCAGCAGCCCCTCGTCTTTGGCCAGGTGGGCCATGATGCGCAGTTCGATCTGCGAGTAGTCGGCCGCCAACAGTTTATAACCGGGAGCAGCCACGAAGGCCTGGCGGATCCGTCGGCCCTCGGCGGTGCGGATCGGGATGTTCTGCAGGTTCGGGTCACTGGACGACAGACGGCCGGTAGCCGCCACGGCCTGCTGGTAAGAGGTGTGGATACGCCCGGTGCGCGGGTTGATCTGCTCCGGCAAGCGATCGGTGTAGGTGCTTTTGAGCTTGCTCAGGGAGCGGTACTGCATCAGCACCTTGGGCAGCGGGAAGTCCATCTCGGCCAGCTCTGCCAGCACCGCTTCGGCCGTCGAAGCCTGGCCTTTGGCAGTCTTGTTGAGCACCGGCATACCCAGCTTTTCGTAGAGGATCACGCCCAGTTGCTTGGGCGAACCGAGGTTGAACTCCTCACCGGCGATCTCGAAGGCTTCGCGCTCCAGCTGCACCAGCTTCTCGCCCAGCTCGACACTCTGGATCCCGAGCAGGTTGGCGTCGACCAGCGCGCCCTGGCGCTCGATCTTCGCCAGTACCGGCACCAGTGGAATTTCGATATCGGTCAGCACCGGCAACACGCTCGGGGTCTTGGCCAGCTTCTGTTGCAATGCCTGGTGTAGACGCAAGGTCACGTCGGCGTCTTCAGCAGCGTAAGGGCCGGCCTGCTCCAGGTTGATCTGGTCGAAGGTCAGCTGTTTGGCGCCCTTGCCGGCAATGTCGGTAAAACCGATGGTGGTGTGGTTCAGGTACTTGAGCGCCAGGCTGTCCATGTCGTGACGGGTAGCCGTCGAGTCGAGCACATAGGACTCAAGCATGGTGTCGTAGGCCACGCCCTGCATCAGGATGCCGTTGGCGATATCACCACCGATGGCGCAGTTGGCGAGGATATTGATGTCGTACTTGGCGTTTTGCCCGACCTTGAGCTTTTTCGGGTCTTCAAGCAGTGGCTTGAGTGCCAGCAGCACCGTGTCGCGGTCCAGTTGCTCAGGTACGCCCATGTAGTTGTGGGTCAACGGCACATACGCGGCTTCATGGGCCTGCACGGCGAACGACAGACCGACCAGCTGCGCCTGTTGCGCATCCAGGCCGGTGGTCTCGGTATCGAAGGCAAACAGCGGCGCGTTGCGCAGCTTTTCCAGCCACGCATCAAAACGCGCCTGGTCGAGGATGGTCTCGTACTTCGCCTCAACCACCTCCTCGACTACCTCGGCGACGATCTCCTGGCCGGCTCGCTTGGCGTCGCGCTGCACCTCGTCGACCCAGCTCTTGAACTCCATCTCGGTGTACAACTCGAGCAGTGCCTCACGGTCCGGCTGGCCGCAGACCAGCTCGTCGACCTCGACCTCCAGCGGCACATCGATCTTGATCGTCGCCAGTTCATAGGAGAGGAAGGCCGCATCGCGGTGCTCTTCAAGCTTGGCTGGCAGCGTCTTGGCGCCACGGATGGCCAGGCTCGGAACCTTGTCGAGGTTTTCGTACAGCTCGCGCAGGCCACCACCGATACCGGTGAGCAAGCCAACCGCAGTCTTTTCACCGACGCCCGGCACACCGGGGATGTTGTCGACCTTGTCGCCCATGAGGGCGAGGAAATCGATGATGTGTTCAGGACCGACGCCGAATTTCTCGTGCACGCCAGGCACATCGAGGACAGTACCGGTCATGGTGTTGACCAGCGTAATGTGGCCGTCGACCAATTGCGCCATGTCCTTGTCGCCGGTGGAGATAATCACCGGACGCCCTGCGGCGGCGCTGCTGCGCGCCAGGGTGCCGATCACATCGTCGGCTTCGACACCTTCGACACACAGCAATGGGTAGCCCAGGGCGCGGACACTGGCATGCAGGGGCTCGATCTGTACGCGCAGATCGTCCGGCATGCTGGGCCGGTTGGCTTTGTACTCGGCGAACATTTCATCGCGAAAGGTCCCGCCCTTGGCATCGAACACCACCGCGAACAAACTGTCCGGGTACTGCCTGCGCAGGCTCTTGAGCATGTTCAGCACGCCTTTGACCGCACCGGTCGGCATGCCCTTGGAGGTGGTCAGCGGCGGCAGCGCGTGAAAGGCACGGTAGAGGTATGAGGAACCGTCCACCAGGACGAGGGGAGCTTGGCTCATGAGCAGAATCAACCTTTTCGACGGACCCGGCGCTAGAATGTCCGGAACATTGACGACAAAGGGACAAGGTTATCATGCGTACACTAAATCGCCTGTTGCTGCTCAGCTTGTTGGCAGTCACTCCGGTCGTCACCCTGGCCGCTGAAGACGCGCCATCGGCCGATCCGGAAGTAACCATTCGCACGGAAGGCGACAAAACCATCCAGGAATACCGTCAAAATGGCTTCCTGTATGCAATCAAGGTCACCCCGAAAGGCGGTAAACCTTACTTTCTGGTACGCGCCGACGGTACGGAGGGCAACTTCATTCGCTCCGACCAGCCGGACATGCTGATCCCGTCGTGGAAAATCTTCGAGTGGTAAGGCGTACCCTTTACATCAACCTGGCACTTCCCTGCAGAAGTGCCCGTATGGGCAATTTTTGATCATGTCAGTCTTCACCCCCCTGACCCGGCCTGAGCTGGAAACCTTTCTGGCGCCGTACGGCCTGGGCCGCCTACGGGACTTCCAGGGCATTGCCGCTGGCACCGAGAACAGCAACTTCTTTGTCAGTCTGGAACAGGGAGAGTACGTGCTGACACTGGTCGAGCGCGGGCCGATCCAGGACCTGCCGTTCTTCATTGAATTGCTCGATGTACTGCACGACGCCGATCTGCCGGTGCCCTATGCCCTGCGCGGCAACGATGGCGTGGCCCTGCGTGAGCTGGCCGGCAAACCGGCACTGCTGCAACCACGCCTGCCCGGCAAGCACATCAAGGACGTCAACAACCAGCACTGCGTGCAGATCGGCGAGCTGCTCGGTCACCTGCATCTGGCTACCCGCGACAAGGTGCTCGAGCGCAAGACCGACCGTGGCCTGGACTGGATGCTGGAGACCGGTGCCGAGCTGATGCCGCGGCTGAACCCTGAGCAACGACAGTTGCTGCAAGGCTGCCTGGACGAGATCGCTGAGCACCACGTACAGATCATGGCGTTGCCCCGCGCCAACCTGCACGCCGACCTGTTCCGCGACAACGTGCTATTCGAAGGCACTCACCTGACCGGCCTGATCGACTTCTACAACGCCTGCTCGGGGCCGATGCTCTACGACCTGGCGATCACCCTCAATGATTGGTGCTGTGACGACGCCGGGCAGATCAATGGGCCGCGGGCGCGGGCATTGCTGGGCGCGTATGCGGCGCTGCGACCATTCACCTCGGCAGAGGCGCAGCTGTGGCCGGTGATGCTGCGCATTGCCTGCGTGCGTTTCTGGCTGTCGCGCCTGATCGCCGCCGAGTCGTTTGCCGGGATGGACGTGCTGATTCACGACCCGGCAGATTTTGAAGTGCGCCTGGCGGCGCGTCAGCAGGTGGAAATCGCCCTTCCGTTTGCTTTGTAGGAGCGGATTCATCCGCGATGGGGCCCAACGCGGCCCCAAATAGGTGGGACTGCTTTGCAGTCCATCGCGGATAAATTCGCTCCTACAAAGGCGCTAGAGTTTTTCCAGGCACCCCGCCAGATCATTCCCCAGCTTATCCAGCAGCTGCTCATAGCCATGAGCACTGGCCTGCGCAGTCCCGCCCAAGGCATCCAGCTCTGCAAGGGTCACTGGCAAACCTGCGGTCAACGTCTCGGCCAGGCGCGGACGCAAAGGCGGCTCACTGAACACGCAGGTCTTGCCTGCTTCCTGCAGACGCTTGCGCATCGCCGCCACGTGCTGGGCACCCGGTTGCACTTCAGCAGCCACACTGAACACGCCGGCATGTTTCAAGCCATAAGCCGACTCGAAGTAGTCAAATGCTTCATGGAAGACGAAGAACGGCTTGCCGCTGATACCGGTGAGACGCTTTTTCAAACGCGCATCCAGAGCATCCAGACGTTCGCCAAAGGCTTTCAGGTTGCTCTGGTAACGCGCAGCATTGGCCGGATCGGCAGCGCTGAGGTCAGCCGCCATCTTCGCCGCAATCACCCGTGCATTGACCGACGACAACCATAGGTGGGCATCGAGACTGCCCGGGCGGTGATCATGGTCGTGCTCATCGCCGTCTTCATCATGTGAGTGGCTATCTTCGCCAAAATGGCGCAAATGCAGGCCCGGCAGATCCTGTATCGCTACGCTCGGCTTGCTGCGGCTTTTCAGCACCCGAGGCAGAAAGCCTTCCATGTCCGGACCGATCCAGTACAACAGCTCCACATCGCTCACCCGCCGTACGTCGGACGGACGCAAGGCGTAGTGGTGCGGCGAAGCCCCCGGCGGCAGTAGCACTTCGGGGCTGCCGACGCCGTCCTGAACCGCCGCGGCGATCTGTTGCAAGGGCTTGATGCTGGTCAGAACACGGACCTCAGCCTGTGCCTGGGCCACCACCAAGGTGGTGATAAAAGCGACAAAAAGGGCAAAAAATCGGGACACGATGACCACTCAAAGGGGCAGGAACAGGTAACATAATAACGTCTCTAATCAGAACCGTCGCCGCTCATGCCTAAAACCCCGCTGGCCAATCTTCCCCACGACCACTCCCATTGCGTCCATAGCGCACTGGCCGAGGCCGATACGCTGTGCGCACGCAAAGGCCTGCGCCTGACCGCCCTGCGCCGCCGTGTGCTGGAACTGGTCTGGCAGAGCCACAAACCGCTGGGTGCCTACGACATTCTTGCCGTGCTAAGCGAGCAGGACGGTCGTCGGGCGGCGCCACCGACCGTGTACCGCGCTCTGGATTTCCTCCTGGAGAACAGCCTGGTGCACCGCATCGCTTCGCTCAACGCGTTCATCGGCTGCAGTCATCCCGAGCATGCCCACCAGGGACAGTTCCTGATCTGCCGGGAATGCCATGTAGCGATCGAGCTGGAACAGACCAGCATCAGCAACGCCATTGTCGCCAGCGCCAAGGAGGTCGGTTTCAGCGTCGAAGCACAAACCGTCGAAGTGGTCGGTTTGTGCGGCAACTGCCGGAGCGCCTGATGAGCAATGCGCTGATTCGCCTCGAACAGGTCGGCGTGGCTTTCTCCGGGCAAGCCGTGCTCGACAGCATCGACCTGGCCGTTGAACCCGGGCAGATCGTCACCTTGATCGGCCCCAACGGGGCGGGTAAAACCACCCTGGTGCGCGCCGTGCTCGGCCTGCTCAAACCGCACACCGGCAAAGTCTGGCGCAAGCCGCGCCTGCGCGTTGGCTACATGCCGCAAAAGCTGCAGGTCGATGCCACCTTGCCGCTTTCGGTGCTGCGTTTTTTGCGCCTGGTGCCCGGTGTCGACCGTGCCGCCGCCCTCAGCGCGTTGAAGGAAGTCGGCGCCGAGCAGGTGATCGACAGCCCGATCCAGGGTATTTCCGGCGGTGAAATGCAGCGCGTGCTGCTGGCCCGGGCGCTGCTGCGCGAGCCTGAGCTGCTGGTGCTCGACGAGCCGGTTCAGGGCGTCGATGTGGCCGGCCAGGCCGAGCTTTACAGCCTGATCACCCGTTTGCGCGACCGCCATGGCTGTGGCGTGCTGATGGTCTCCCACGACCTGCACCTGGTGATGAGCACCACCGACCAGGTGGTATGCCTGAACCGCCATGTCTGCTGCTCCGGTCACCCGGAACAGGTCAGCGGCGATCCGGCCTTTGTCGAACTGTTCGGCAGCAACGCGCCAAGCCTGGCGATCTACCACCACCATCACGATCACGCCCACGACCTGCACGGGTCGGTGGTTGCCCCGGCCCAAGGCGGGCACGTACACGGAGAACACTGCAAGCATGGCTGATTTTCTGCTTTACGCCCTGCTCGCAGGTCTGGCCCTGGCTTTGGTCGCCGGTCCCTTGGGGTCTTTCGTGGTCTGGCGGCGCATGGCCTATTTCGGCGACACCCTTTCGCATGCCGCGCTGCTGGGCGTGGCCCTGGGCTTCGTGCTCGATGTCAGCCCGGCGTTGGCGGTAACGGTAGGCTGCCTGTTGCTGGCGATCCTGCTGGTCACCCTGCAGCAACGCCAACCGCTGGCGTCCGACACCCTGCTGGGTATTCTCGCCCCAAGTACCCTATCGCTAGGCCTGGTAGTGCTGAGCTTCATGCACGATGTCCGCATCGACCTGATGGCCTATCTGTTCGGTGACCTGTTGGCCATCAGCCCTGGCGATCTGGCCTGGATTCTCGGCGGTAGCGCTGCGGTACTGCTGTTGCTGGTTGTGCTCTGGCGTCCGCTGCTGGCGGTAACCGTGCACGAAGAACTGGCAATGGTCGAAGGCCTGCCGGTGACCGCACTGCGTCTGGCGCTGATGCTGTTGATCGCGGTGGTGATCGCCGTGGCGATGAAAATCGTCGGCGTGCTGCTGATTACCTCGCTGCTGATCATCCCTGCCGCTGCGGCGCAACGCCACGCCCGCTCACCCGAGCAGATGGCGCTGGGCGCCAGCCTGCTGGGGGTTACGGCCGTGTGTGGGGGCCTGGCCCTGTCCTGGTTCAAGGACACCCCGGCCGGCCCTTCGATCGTGGTCTGCGCGGCAGTGCTATTCTTGCTGAGCCTGGCCTTGCCCCGGCGCTGACCTTCAGGGTGCAGCCGGAGCGGTTGCACCCTGCGACATTAAAATCTCGCAGGGCCCTGAAGATTTATTTTCGAGTCTGCGGACTGGGTGTAGACTTGCTCGCTTTTTGCGCAAATAGAGAGTCGCAGGAATGAAGCCGTTCGCCTTCCGTTATCTGCTCCTTGCCGCGTTTTCGCTGATTCTGGCGGCGTGCTCCAGCACCCCGAGCGACAACACTGGCACACCTGCCCAGGCCGATGCCTGGCAGCAGCTGGAGCAAAGCATTGCCAGCAGTGAGCTGGCCACCGCCGAAGATCAGCTGGCCGCGCTGCAGGCCCAGGCACCTGATGACAGCCGGGTCGAGCAGTACCAACGCCAGTTGGCCGAGGCCTATCTGCAACGCAGCCAGATTGTTCTGCAAAAGGGTGACGTCAACGCCGCGGCCACCGCCTTGAGCCGTGCCCGTGCCCTGATGCCCAAGGCCCCGGCATTGACCGGTGGCGTCAATGGCGCCATCGCCCAGGCCCGCAAGGCTGAACTGGAAAAAGCCGAAGCCGCACTCAAAGCAGCGGAGGCACGTCCCAAGGCCAAACTGATCGACCCAACCGCTCCGAGCACCGTGGTGGCGTTGAAAACCACCAATATTCGCGAAATGCGTCGGCAGCTGGATGACATCGCGGCGGACGTGGTGAATTACCAGTGCGAGGTGGTATTCCAGGTACCGCGTACAGATGACGCGCCTTGGCTCAAGACCCTGCTTAGCAAGCGGGTAGAAAAGCTCGATAGCGAATACGCCCTGCAGCAGTCGCACGAAATCCATCGCAACCAGCCAGCCCAAGCGGTGCTGGTGCCACGCCGTCCTTGAGTGAACGGGTGCCCGGCCGGGCACCCGCACCTTAACCTAGGCGGGAATCGCCTGGGCCGCAGCCTCCCGTTCCCACACCCGATGCTTGCCGATTGCCTTGATGAAGGCTTTGAAGGCTTTCGGGTCGTTGCCTACTAGCAAGCCGCTATCGGCCTTCAGGCCCAATTTGTCGAGCAACGGCTGCGCCTCGCCGGCAAACCCCATGGGCTTGAGATGCTTGTAGGCTTCGAGCAGAAAGTGCAGGGCCACGCCGCTGATCGCCAATGCCTGTAGCGACGCCTTGCCGGCCGGCACCCAAACAGCATCGAACACCACCGAAGGCAGGCCGTCCATCGCCGCATCCACTGCCAACGGCTTGCCCTGGGCAGTTTTCACCGGTGCCGACGTAGGCCCCAGCAGTTTGATCTGGGCGCTCTCTGCTTCCAGTGTCTTGACCAGCGCATCGACACTGTCGCCATCAACACCATCGGCCACCAGCAGCGCCACTTTGCGCCCCTTGATGCCTTCGCCCAACAGGTTCATCTGACTCAAGGCCGGTGATTGCTTGAGACCTGACGCCGGCACGTCGACCGTGCCTTTTTTCGGCGCAGGCAGCCCAAGATTGGCCGCCACTCGCGCCGCCAGCTTGAGATCGATGTTGGCAAGAATCTCATTCACTTCGCGCTCGCGAATGTAAGCACGTTCGACCTTGCCCAGCTCAAAGCTGTAGGCACTGATGATGTGTTCCTGCTCGGTCGGGCTCATGCTCTGGAAGAACAGTCGCGCCTGGGAAAAATGATCGGCAAAGGACGGGCTGCGCTGACGCACCTTGTGCGCCTCGATTCGCTCCGGATAAGACTCGAAGCCACCATCGCTGGCGGCAGGCGGCGTTTCCTTCGGCCAGCCGCCATCTATCGAATTGGGCTCGTAAGAGGCCCGGCCCTTGTCCAAAGTAACCCGGTGCTGGGCATCACGCTGGCCGTTGTGATTGGGCGCCAGCGGCCGGTTGATCGGAATCTCGTGAAAGTTCGGACCGCCGAGGCGGCTGATCTGGGTATCGGTGTAGGAAAACAGCCGACCCTGCAGCAACGGATCATTGGAAAAATCGATACCCGGAACGATATGCCCGGGGCAGAAAGCGACCTGTTCGGTCTCGGCGAAGAAATTGTCCGGATTACGGTTGAGCACCATCTTGCCCAGCGGCGTTACCGGCACCAGCTCTTCGGGGATGATCTTGGTCGGGTCGAGCAGGTCGAAGTCGAATTTATGCTCATCCTCTTCAGCGACGATCTGCACCCCGAACTCCCACTCTGGATAATTGCCGGTCTCGATTGCTTCCCAGAGGTCGCGACGGTGGTAATCGGCATCTTTGCCGGCCAGCTTCTGGGCTTCATCCCAGAGCAGCGAACAGACGCCGGCCTTGGGTTTCCAGTGGAATTTGACGAAGCTCGATTTTCCTTCAGCGTTTATCAATCTGAAGGTGTGCACACCAAAGCCCTGCATGGTGCGCAGGCTTTTCGGAATGGCTCGGTCCGACATCGCCCAGATCACCATGTGCGCCGACTCCGGCACCAGCGAGACAAAGTCCCAGAAGGTGTCGTGAGCCGAGCCGCCGGTGGGCATTTCGTTGTGCGGTTCGGGTTTGACCGCGTGGACGAAGTCGGGGAACTTGATCGCGTCCTGGATGAAAAACACCGGCATGTTGTTGCCCACCAGGTCGAAATTGCCTTCCTCGGTGAAGAATTTGACGGCAAAGCCGCGCACATCGCGCACCGTGTCTCCCGACCCGCGCGGCCCCTGCACCGTGGAAAAACGTACGAACACCGGCGTGAGCTTCTCGGGGTCCTGCAGAAACCCGGCCTTGGTCAGCGCTGCATGAGATTTGTAGGTCTGGAAGTAACCATGGGCGCCACTGCCACGCGCATGCACGATGCGCTCGGGGATACGCTCATGGTCAAAGTGCGTGATTTTCTCACGCATGATGAAGTCTTCCAGCAGCGACGGGCCCCGCTCTCCGGCGCGCAGGCTGTTCTGGTTGTCGGCGACCTTGACGCCCTGGTTGGTACGCAATGCCTGGCCAGTGGCATCACTGCGAAAGGCTTCCAGGCTTTGCAGCTTGGCGTTGGTGTTGGCCCGGTCCGGGGTCTGGGTGCCGGCCAGTTGACTTTCCTTGGGCGGATTCTTCTTGCTGGGCATTGGAACACTCTCCTCGATCAGTCTCGGTTCGACCCCACGGCGGGTCCTTTCAGTAGTGACTGGCCGGGGCCGGCGAGCGTTCATTCGGATTGACCACTGATCGCGATATTCCCGTAGCATTGGTCAATTGCGAAATAAATGCTAAGAACCTCTATACGAACAGGCTAAAATGCGCGCCCCGGCTAACCGCTGACCCAAATTCCATGCGCCCCACAAGGTTCGCTACGTGATCGAGTTTCAAAATGTGCATAAAACCTACCGCGTCGCCGGTAGGGACATCCCCGCGCTGCACCCGACCAACCTGAGTGTCGAAGACGGTCAGGTGTTCGGTCTGATCGGCCACTCCGGTGCCGGTAAAAGTACCCTGCTGCGCCTGATAAACCGTCTGGAAGCCCCAAGCGGCGGCAAGATCATCGTTGACGGTGAAGATGTCACCGCGTTCGACGCCAATGACCTGCGCCGTTTCCGCCAGCAAGTCGGGATGATTTTCCAGCACTTCAACCTGCTGGCGTCCAAGACCGTGGCCGACAACGTCGCGCTGCCGCTGACCCTGGCCGGCGAGCTGTCGCGCAAGGAAATCGATGCCCGGGTAAGCGAACTGCTGGCCCGCGTCGGCTTGTCCGAGCACGCGAAAAAGTATCCGGCGCAGTTATCCGGTGGCCAGAAGCAACGCGTCGGCATTGCCCGCGCCTTGGCGACCAAGCCGAAAATCCTGCTCTGCGACGAAGCCACCAGTGCGCTCGATCCGCAGACCACGGCTTCGGTTCTGCAATTGCTGGCTGAGATCAACCGTGAGCTGAAACTGACCATCGTGCTGATCACCCATGAGATGGACGTGATCCGCCGGGTCTGTGACCGGGTTGCGGTCATGGATGCCGGGAAGATCGTCGAACACGGTCCGGTGGCCGATGTATTCCTGCATCCGCAGCACCCGACCACCAAGCGCTTCGTCCAGGAAGACGAGCAGATCGACGAGAACGAACAGCGCGACGACTTCGCCCATGTACCGGGGCGCATCGTGCGCCTGACCTTCCAGGGCGATTCCACCTACGCGCCGCTGCTGGGCACCGTCGCCCGTGAAACAGGTGTCGACTACAGCATCCTCGCCGGCCGCATTGACCGTATCAAAGACACCCCGTATGGGCAGCTGACCCTGGCCGTCACCGGCGGCGACATGGAAGCGGCGTTCGCCCGCTTCACGGCGGCTGATGTTCATATGGAGGTATTGCGTTAATGGACGCCTTGAGTTTCTTCGCCAACGTCGACTGGGCCGAAATCTGGCTGGCCACCATCGACACCATGATCATGCTGTTCGGCTCGCTGTTCTTCACCGTGCTGCTCGGCCTGCCGCTGGGCGTGCTGCTGTTCCTCTGTGGTCCGCGCCAGTTGTTCGAGCAGAAGGGCGTGTATGCGCTGCTGTCGCTGGTGGTCAACGTGCTGCGTTCGCTGCCGTTCATCATCCTGTTGATCGTGATGATTCCATTCACCGTGCTGATCACCGGCACCTCGCTGGGCGTCGCCGGGGCTATCCCGCCGCTGGTAGTGGGCGCTACGCCGTTCTTTGCACGGCTGGTGGAAACCGCCCTGCGTGAAGTTGATCGCGGCATTATCGAAGCGACCCAGTCGATGGGCGCCACCACCCGCCAGATCATCACCAATGCCTTGCTGCCTGAGGCCCGTCCGGGCATCTTCGCGGCAATCACCGTCACCGCCATTACCCTGGTGTCCTACACCGCCATGGCCGGTGTGGTCGGCGCCGGTGGTCTCGGCGATCTGGCGATCCGCTTTGGTTACCAACGTTTCCAGACCGACGTGATGGTGGTCACCGTGGTCCTGCTGCTGATACTGGTTCAAGTACTGCAGAGCGTGGGCGACAAACTGGTTGTGCATTTTTCCCGTAAGTAACCCCATGGGTCGGCGCTGCCGACGCACCGGGGGCCGGACCGGCCCTCACAAGGAGTGATTTGATGAAAAAGCTGCTTGCTGTTGTCGCCGCCGTCGCGGCCTTCTCCGCTCAGGCCGAGACCCTGACCGTTGCTGCTACCCCGGTGCCGCACGCCGAGATCCTCGAGTTCGTCAAACCGGCCCTGGCCAAAGAAGGCGTGGACCTGAAGGTGAAAGTGTTCACCGACTACATCCAGCCGAACGTACAGGTTGCCGAGAAGCGCCTGGACGCCAACTTCTTCCAGCACCAGCCGTACCTGGATGAGTTCAACAAGGCCAAGGGCACCAAGCTGGTCAGCGTTGCCGGTGTGCACCTGGAGCCGCTGGGCGCCTACTCGAGCAAGTACAAAAAGCTCGATGAGCTGCCTTCGACCGCTACCGTGGTCATCCCCAACGACGCCACCAACGGCGGGCGTGCCTTGCTGCTGCTGGACAAGGCGGGCGTGATCAAGCTCAAGGACAACACCAACATCCTCTCGACCGTCAAAGACATCGCCGAGAACCCCAAGAACCTCAAGTTCCGTGAACTGGAAGCCGCGACCATCCCGCGCGTGCTGACCCAGGTCGATCTGGCGCTGATCAACACCAACTACGCGCTGGAAGCCAAGCTGAACCCGGAATCTGATGCACTGGTCATCGAAGGCGCTGACTCGCCTTACGTGAACATCCTGGTTACCCGTGAAGACAACAAGGATGCCGAGGCCGTGAAGAAGCTGGTTGCAGCTCTGCACACCCCGGAAGTGAAGAAGTTCATCGAAGAGAAGTACAAGGGCGCGGTCAAGCCAGCGTTCTGATTCAACATCTTATCGCGGGGCAAGTCGAGTCGTCGCACCGCCGCTCCCACAGGTCAGGTGAACTCTGTGGGAGCGGGCTTGCCCCGCGATGCATTTCAGTCCCGCTTAACCAACCCAGGCAGCTGCGCCACCAGCTTCTGGTTGTTGAACGGCGCACGAATAAAGCCACGCTGCTTGCCATCCGGCCCCAGCAGCGCCAGGTTGCCACTGTGATCCACCGTGTAGTTCGGCTTGCTGGTATCGGCCGGAATGAACGGAATGCTCACCGCGTTGGCCAGCTTCTGCAGGTTGTCCAGTGAGCCGGTCACGCCGCGGAAATCCTTGTCGAAATACCCCAGGTACTGTTTGAGCTGTGTCGGTGTGTCCCGGTTCGGGTCGACGCTGACCAGCACCACCTGCAGCCGCTCCACGGCTTCTTTAGGCAGCTCGCTTTTCACCTGCCGCAATTGCGCCAGGGTGGTCGGACAGATGTCCGGGCAGAAGGTATAGCCGAAGAACAGCAGCGACCACTTGCCCTTGAGCTCGTCCATCACTACCGGCTGACCGTTCTCGTCGATCATTTCCAGCGCGGGCACCGTGCGGCTCTGCGGCAGCAGGATGATGCCGGCATCGATCAGCTCGGTCGGGTTGCCCTCGCTGCGGCCATTGAGCACCTTGTTGACAGTAAGCCCGAGGATCACGGCGACCAGGGCAACGAGGATGAAGACGGTTTTCTGGGTTCGAGTCATAGGTTCAACAGTAAGTAGTGATCAACAAGCAGCGCGATGAATAACAGAAACAGGTACCAGACAGAGTACTTGAAGGTCTTGATCGCCGCGTGCGGCCGACTGCCACGGTACAACACCCAGGCCCATTGCAGGAAGCGCGCGCCCAGCACCAGGGCGCACACCAGGTAGAGCGGCCCGCTCATGTGAATGACAAAGGGCAACAGGCTGACCGCCAGTAACACCAGGGTGTAGAGCAGGATGTGCACCTTGGTGTAATGCTCGCCATGGGTTACCGGCAACATCGGAATATCCGCCTTGGCGTACTCTTCCTTGCGGTGAATGGCCAGGGCCCAGAAATGCGGCGGGGTCCAGGTGAAGATGATCAGCACCAGCAGCAGCGGCTCGGCGCTGATGTGGCCACTGACCGCCACCCAGCCCAACAGCGGCGGTGCCGCCCCGGCCAGTCCGCCAATAACGATGTTCTGCGGCGTGGCGCGCTTGAGGAAGCCGGTGTAGATCACCGCATAACCCAGCAGCGAAGCCAGGGTCAGCCAGGCGGTGAGGGCGTTGCTGAACACCAGCAGCAAGGCCATGCCCAGCACCGCCAGAGCCAGGGCAAAGATCAAGGCCGCAGCAGGTGCTACCCGGCCTTCGGCGATGGGACGTTTGTGGGTGCGGGCCATCAAGGCATCGATACGCCGGTCAACCACATGATTGACCACCGCAGCGCCTCCCGCGCAGCAGGCAATGCCCAGGTTGCCGAACAGCAGGATGGTCCAGGGCACACCGGCGCGGGTAGCGAGAAACATGCCGACCAGGGACGTGATGAGCATCAACACCACAACCTTGGGCTTGGTCAGCTCAAGGTAGTCACGCCAACCTGCCTGAAGCCTGCGCTCGCTTAAAAGCGTCGCCATGAGTTATCTCCCAGATAATGAACGACACCACCACTGCTCAGCGGTGTCAGGCGCCATCCCTGGCTGACCCGGCGTACCTTCGCCTTGGCCACCAGGCGAATGCGGTAATTGACCAGCACCATGCACAGCAACAGCAGGGCGCCCCCGGCGTTATGGGCTACGGCCACCGGCAACGGCAGGTGGAACAGCACATTGCTGATCCCCAGGCCGATCTGCACAGCCAGCGCCAGCAACACCAGCCGCGCCAGCATGCGCAGGCCGTGGCGGTGCAGTTTCCAACTCAGCATCAACAGCACACAGGTCACCAGCAATGCCCCCATGCGGTGGCTGAGATGAATCGCAGTGCGCGCATCACTGTCCAGTTGCCCGCCCAGGTAGTTGGGACCGATATGCTGGGTGAGGTGAAAGCCGTTGGCAAAATCAGCCTGCGGCCACCACTGACCATGACAGGTGGGCAAATCGACACAGGCCACGGCCGCGTAGTTGGCGCTGACCCACCCGCCCAGGGTAATCTGGCCCATCACCACCAACAACGCCAGGGCCGCCACCCGCCGCACACTCAACGGCAGCTTGGGCAGCGGGGCGAACGCCCGCGACAAACGCAGGCTCAACAGGAACAACAGGCTCAAGGTGGCAAATCCGCCTAATAGATGTGCCGTGACCACCTGCGGCCACAGCTTGAGGGTCACCGTCCACATGCCAAAGGCTGCCTGGGCGAACACTACCCCGAGCAGCAGCAAGGGCAGGCGATACGGCTGCCCTTCGCGGCCATGTCGACGCCAGGCCTGGAAGGCCAGCAAGCTGATCACTAAGGCCAAGGTGCCGGCGAAGTAGCGGTGCACCATCTCGTTGCGGCCCTTGTGTTCCTCTACCGGCGTATCGGGAAAGTGCAGCTCGGCATGCGCCAGTTGCGCGTCGGTCTTGGGCACACTGATGAAGCCGTAGCACCCTGGCCAGTCCGGGCAACCCAGGCCAGCATGGGTAAGACGGGTGTAGGCACCGAGCAGAACAACAACCAGGGCCAGCAGGGTGGCAAACACAGCAAGGCGAAATCCGGGTCTGGCCATGGTCATGTCCTAGCCGATGTTGGACAGCTTCAGCAGATGGCGCAGGTCATTGAGCAAGTCCTTGCCCTTGACCCTGGCGTCGTAACGCAACACCAGGTTGCCGTGAGGGTCGACGATCCACAGCTGTGCGTCCTGCTTGCCCTGGCTCACATCAGCGTACTTGCTCAGGTCCAGCGGGTAGCGTTGCAGCTGTGGATATTCACGATCGAGCCGGGCCTGGTAGTCGGCCCCCAGCGGTTGCGCGGCAGCCAACGCGTGGCTGGCCCGGCTGGCATCGCGACCCAGACCGATCTGGATCTGCCGCGCGAGGTACACCAGTTGCTGGCAATCCAGCCCGCAGTCCTTGGGCGTGCTGACCAGCAGCTGCCAGCGCTGCTCATCAGCGCTCACCCCAAGGTCGGCACGGCTCTGCCCGGTGCCGATCATCTCGCCGTGATAGCTGCGGCTGTCGGGCACCCAGAACTGCAGCTTGTACATGGCGGTGGCCAGCAGCATCGGGCCGAGCACCACCAGCAGGATCAGAATCAGTTGCAGGCGCCCGCGGGCGCGCCCTGGCGGCGCCTTGCCTTCAGACATGTTGAGTGGACTGGTGACGGCTCCCATGCTGTTTCTCCTTGTTGTTATGCCAGCCGAAGTAGAGGTAAAGCAGGACCAGCGCCAGCGCCAGGGCAAACCACTGCACGGCGTAGCCCAGGTGTTTTTCCGGCCCCATGGCGACCACCGGCCAGTCCAGCCGGTAGCTGGCCAGGCCCGGTTCCATGCGCAACTCATGGGCGAAGCCTTCACGGGCCAGCTGCGGCCAGAGATGACCGGCATCAATGGCGGTCAGCAGCCGTGGCCAGTTGCCGCCTTGCGGGTCGGCATGCAGTTGAAAGGGCGCGCCGGGTGCGACATAGACCCAGGCGTCCACGCTCAAGGCCCGCTCGGGGGTGGCGAACTGCACCGGGTTACGCCGGTCCGGCCAGGGCAACCAGCCGCGGTTGACCAGCAACCAGAGCCCACTCGCCTGGTCGAGAAAGGGTTGCAGCAATTCGACGCCGACCTGGCCATCGCGCATGCGGTTGTCCAGCAGCAGGCTGTGTTCTGCGTCGAAATGACCGAACAGATGCACCCGCCGATACGCCGGGTCCTGTAGCTGCGGCAGCTGGGTGGCGGCCACGGCCTCACCGGCCTGGCGCTCTGCATAGCTGGCGAGCAGTTCGCGTTTCTCCTCGGCGCGCGACAACTGCCAGCAGCCCAGGGCAATCAGCCCGGGCAACAGCATCAGCACCACCAGGGTCGGCACCCAGCCGGGGCGAAATGGCTTCACCCGGTCACCCCATGGTCAGTCGCTATACTTAAGGTCATCGATGCATCCCCCCCGGAGTTTCGCCATGCTTAAAGCCGCGATTGTCCTGATGCTGCTGGCGACCATCGCCAGTCTGTTCAGTGGCCTGTTCTTTCTGGTCAAGGACGACGGACACTCCACGCGTCTACTCAAAGCCCTGACCGTTCGGGTCACCCTGGCTGCGCTGACGCTGGCGCTGATCACCTGGGGCTTCTACAGCGGCCAGTTGGTGTCCCATGCGCCGTTCTGAAAGCGGCTACAGCACGTAAACAAAGATAAACAACCCGACCCAGACCACATCGACGAAGTGCCAGTACCAGCTGGCCGCCTCGAAGCCGAAGTGTTTTTCAGGGTTGAAGTGCCCGCGCATGATCCGCACCAGCATCACCAACAGGATGATTGTGCCCATGGTCACGTGGGCACCATGAAACCCCGTGAGCATGAAGAAGGTCGCGCCATAGATGCCTGAACCCAGGGTCAGACCCAGCTCGCTATAGGCCTCGTGATACTCGTAGGCCTGCAAAATCAGGAAGCTGATCCCCAGCAGGATGGTCAGGCCCAGCCAGAATTTCAGAGCGCCGCGGTGATCCTTGCGCAGGGCATGGTGGGCGATGGTTACCGTAACGCTGGAGCTGACCAGCAGGATGGTGTTGATCAGCGGCAGGTGCCAGGGGTCGATGATGTCCTTGGGTGGCGGAAACAGTTTCGGATCGGGCGTGTTGAGCAGTGGCCAGGCGAACTCGAAGTTCGGCCAGAGCATGTGCGTGACACCCTTGGCGCCTTCGCCCCCTAACCAGGGTCCGGCCAGGTTGCGCACATAAAATAGGGCCCCGAAAAAGGCGATGAAAAACATCACCTCGGAGAAGATGAACCAGGACATGCCCCAACGGAACGAACGGTCCAGTTGCGGGCTGTAAAGCCCGGCCCGGCTTTCCTTGACCACCGCACCAAACCAGCCGAAAAACATGTAGACCAGGAACAGCACCCCCAGGAAGAAGATCCATGGCCCATGGGATTCTGGGCGCCCGGCCTTGAGATCGTTGAACCAGGTACCCAGGCCGAACACGGTGATGAACATGCCGATCGTGGCAATGATCGGCCACTTGCTTTGCGCCGGTACGTAATAGTGCTCATGCGAAGCCATGGAATGTTCTCCTTATCGGGCGCCCTGAGAGTCCTGGCTTGCCAGGTGTGCAACCGGCGGGTGGCGGGCGGTGATATCGAACAGCGTGTAAGCAAGCGTCAGGTGTTTCACATCCTTGGGCAGGTCGCGGTCGACGATAAAGCGCACCGGCATCTCGATACGTTCCCCCGGTTGCAGTACCTGCTGGGTAAAGCAAAAGCATTCGGTCTTGTGAAAATAGGCCGCCGCTTCCGCCGGGGTGATGCTCGGGATCGCCTGGGCGCTCATCGGCTTGTCGGTCGGGTTGCGGGCGATGAACACCATCTGGTTGACCGCCCCCGGATTGACGTCGATCTGATCGGCAGTGGAATAGAACTCCCAGACCATGTCGCTGGCATTGGTCGACATGAACTGCACCTTGACGCTGCGGTTCAGGTCGCTGACCTGGCTGCCTTCATACTGGCCACCGGTCTTGCCGTTGATACCGAATGCCTTGCACATCACGTCGTAGATCGGCACCAGGGCAAAGCCGAAAGCGAACATCACCACGGTCAGCAATGTCAGCCGTAGCACCAGGCGTTTGAGCGAGATCCCTTCACTCATGGCTCATCCTCCGGCCTTCGCCGTTCATTTCACTTCCGGTGGGGTTTGGAAGGTGTGATAGGGGGCCGGTGACGGCACCGACCACTCCAGGCCTTCGGCACCATCCCAGGGTTTGGCCGGCGCCGGAACGCCGCCGCGAATGCACTTGATGACGATGAACAGGAAGAAGATCTGCGTGGCACCAAAGGTAAAGGCACCGATCGAGGAGACCATGTTGAAGTCGGCGAACTGCAGGTTGTAGTCCGGAATCCGCCGCGGCATGCCGGCCAGGCCGACAAAGTGCATCGGGAAAAAGGCCATGTTCATGCCGACGAACGATAACCAGAAATGCAGCTTGCCCAGGGTTTCGTCATACATGTGCCCGGTCCACTTCGGCAGCCAGTAATAGGCCGAGGCGAAGATCCCGAAGATCGCCCCCGGCACCAGCACGTAATGGAAGTGAGCGACCACGAAATAGGTATCGTGGTACTGGAAGTCCGCCGGGGCGATGGCCAGCATCAACCCGGAGAAGCCACCGATGGTGAACAGGATGACGAAGGCGATGGCGAACAGCATTGGCGTCTCGAAGGTCAGCGAGCCTTCCCACATGGTGCTGACCCAGTTGAACACCTTCACCCCGGTCGGCACCGCAATCAGCATGGTGGCGTACATGAAGAACAGTTCGCCAACCACCGGAATGCCGACCACGAACATGTGGTGAGCCCAGACAATAAAGGACAGGAAGGCAATCGCACCGGTGGCGTAGACCATCGAGGTGTAGCCGAACAGCGGCTTGCGCGAGAACGCCGGAATGATCGAACTGACCGCGCCGAATGCCGGCAGGATCATGATGTACACCTCGGGATGACCGAAGAACCAGAACACATGCTGGAACAACACCGGATCACCGCCACCGGCGGCACTGAAGAAGCTGGTGCCGAAGTGGATGTCCATCAACATCATGGTCACTACACCGGCCAGCACCGGCATCACCGCAATCAACAGGAACGCGGTGATCAGCCAGGTCCAGACGAACAGCGGCATCTTCATCAGGGTCATGCCCGGGGCGCGCAGGTTGAGGATGGTGGCGATGACGTTGATCGCCCCCATGATCGAGCTGATACCCATGAGGTGAATGGCGAAGATAAAGAAGGTCACGCTTTCCGGGGCGTAGGTGGTCGATAGTGGCGCATAGAAGGTCCAGCCGAAGTTCGGCCCACCACCGGGCATGAACAGGGTCGATACCAGCAACAGGAACGCCGCCGGCAACAACCAGAAGCTGAAGTTGTTCATCCGCGGCAGGGCCATGTCCGGCGCGCCGATCATCAGCGGGATCATCCAGTTGGCCAGGCCGACAAAGGCCGGCATCACCGCACCGAAGACCATCACCAGGCCGTGCATGGTGGTCATCTGGTTGAAAAATTCCGGCTGGACGATCTGCAGCCCGGGCTGGAACAGCTCGGCGCGAATCACCATGGCGAAGGAACCGCCCAGCAGGAAGGCGATGAAACTGAACCACAGGTACATGGTGCCGATGTCTTTGTGGTTGGTGGTCAGCACCCAGCGCATCAGGCCCTTGGCCGGTCCGTGGGCGTGCTCATGACCGTGGCTGTGGTCGTCGATCACTGCGCTCATGTCCTGTCTCCTGCAGTCCGGTGGCTGGTGCGGGAATACCTGTCAGGCCGGCTCATTTGCTTTCTGCCTGTTTGATCGCCAGCACGTCTTTCGGTGTGACCATGTCGCCCTTGTTGTTGCCCCAGGCGTTGCGCTCGTAGGTCACCACGGCGGCAATGTCCACTTCCGACAGCTGCTTGCCGAAGGCGGCCATGGCCGTGCCCGGCTTGCCGTGGAAGACGATACCCAGGTGATCTTCCTTGGGACCGGTGGCAATCTTCGAACCTTTGAGTGCCGGGAACATCGGCGGCAGGCCCTGGCCTTCAGCCTGGTGACAGGCGACGCAGGTGGTGTGGTAGACCTTGTCACCGCGCTCGACCAATTCCTCCAGCGTCCATTCCTTGCTGGTCAGCTCCTTGAGCTTGGCCGCTTCAGCCTTGCGCTCCCCGAGCCAGGTTTCGTAGTCGGCCTTGGATTTGACCTCGACCACTACCGGCATGAAGCCGTGGTCCTTGCCACACAGCTCAGTGCACTGGCCGCGGTAGATGCCCGGCTTCTCGACCCGGGTCCAGGCCTCGTTGACGAAACCGGGAATGGCGTCACGCTTGACCGCAAAGGCCGGTACCCACCAGGAGTGAATGACGTCGGCGGCCGTCACCAGAAAGCGCACCTTGGCCCCCACCGGCAACACCAATGGCTGGTCGACTTCGAGCAGGTAATGCTCGTCTTTGGGGGCTTTGTTGTGGATCTGGTCGGCGGGGGTGGCCAGGTTGCTGAAGAATTCGACGTCCTGGCCCAGGTATTTGTAATGCCACTTCCACTGATAGCCGGTGACCTGGATATCCACATCCGATTCACTGGCGTCGTAGATGTCGATCAGGGTCTTGGTCGCCGGAATGGCCATGGCCACCAGGATCAGGAACGGCACCACCGTCCACATGATCTCGACCCAGGTGTGCTCGTGAAAATGCGCAGGCTGCTGGCCGGTGGAACGACGGTGGATGATCATCGACCAGAACATCGCACCAAAGACCACCAGGCCAATGATCACGCAGATCCAGAAAATGGTCATGTGCAGGTCGAACACTGCGTTGCTGACTTCAGTCGCCCCTGGCGCCATGTTCACGGTCCAGGCGGCGTTGGCCTGACCGAATACCGACCACAACAGGAGGCCCATCCAGACGTGTGGATGTCGCATCATTGCGGGTTCCCCTTATCGTTCTTGTTATCCCGGAGGCGTGGACCTACGGCTAAGGGTACGGCGGCCAAGACTGCGAACTTCGACGACCGAGCCCCTGCGAACTGCAGTCGGGCCTCATCAGCGAATCACTTTCAAACCGGAGTATAGACAGCGACCTCGACCACGCAACGCGATCGCGGAATTCAAACAGGTGCGGTTGAACGTTTGCGCGCCAGGCCGCGGTTTATCTGGGGTGAGAGCACAATGATGGCATTTCGATATAACGACTGACTATAAGTGGTTCCGGTTTATGCCAAATGCGTCTTAAGCGATTTCAGAACCGAGCTACCTTATGTCTTCCGTTTGTCACGCCTTTACCCTGGAGTTGTCATGAACATCGCCGCTTTGCGCGAGCAGATCACCCGTGCCCATCAACATGAGACCGAAACCGGCCAACTGAAAGAACAGCTGAGCAAACAACTGCCGCACCTGCATCCTTCGATCCAGCTACCGGAAAGCGACGCCCAAGGCGCCTTGGCGCGCTTCGTCAGCGCTTACATCGACCAGGTTCCGGAAATGCTCGAGGCTGCCAATGAGGTGGCCCGCGAAGCCGGCATCGAGTCGCAGATCAAACCCGTGCTGAAAATCGCCGAACAGTATTTCCTGCAACCGCCAGCCATCACCAACACCCATCTGGGCCTGGGCTGCCTGCTGGACGAAGCCTACCTGGCACACCGTCTGGTGGAAGAAGTGAACGACCTGTACATCAAGCACTTCAATCAGCCGTTGATCCCGCTGGATACCACCGTGGCCAACCTGATTGCCCATCAGTTGATCGGCGAAGAATTCGCCAACCAGCTGGATGAAGTGGTGCACCACTCGGTAGATGAGATGCTCAATGAAGAGAGCTTCGCCCTGGAATCGGTCGAGCAATACCGCGACAAACTCAGCAGCCCGGACACAGGCGCCGCGTGGAAACGCTGGCCGTGCCTGTCGCGGCAATTGGGTGTGGGGCTGGAGCTGGATCAGTCGGCTTGAAGCGCAAAGCATCGCGGGGCAAGCCCGCTCCCACTGGACAACTGGCCCCGCGATAGCGTCACGCGCCCAATCCGGCCGTGGTGCGCACCCGCCCTTCGACTCGGCGTTTGAGTCGGCGCTGCTCGATCACCAGGCGCGAGCCATTGCCGGCATTGGCGCGCCCCCAATCCTCAAGCAACTCCAGGCAGGAGTGGTCGATATAACTGAGGTTGGCCAGCGGGACATGCAACGTGGTGCCGGCAGGAATGCCCTCAAGCACCTGAGCCAGTGCTGGCACCTTGAGAAAGGTCGCCGCACCGCTCAGACGCAGCTCCAGGTGACCCGGCACATCGAGGCTGGCCACACTGATCTTCAGGCGTGCCGCCTTCAGTGCCAGCTTCAGCAAGGTCAGGGCGAAGCCCAGCAGCACGCCGCTCAGCAGGTCGGTGAAGATGATCGCCAACGCTGTAGCGGCATAGGTGAACATCGGCATCCGGCCATATCGGCCAAGGCCACGAAAGGCCTTGAAGTCGACCAGTTTGATGCCGGTGTACACCAGCACACCCGCCAGACTCGCCACCGGTATCTGCTGCAGCACGCTGCTGAGCACCACCACGAACGCCAACAGCCAGACGCCATGCAGAATTGCTGACAGCCGCGTGCGTGCACCGGCCTGGACGTTGGCCGAGCTGCGCACGATCACCCCGGTCATCGGCAACGCACCGAGCACGCCACAGAGCATGTTGCCCACGCCTTGGGCCGATAGTTCACGGTCAAAGTCCGAGCGCTGACCATTGTGCATGCGGTCCACGGCGGCAGCGGACAACAAGGTTTCAGCGCTGGCGATAAAGGCCAGGGCAAAGGCTGCAACCAGCAGGTTCGGATCGGCAAGATTGAGCAGGTCGGCCGGACGCAACCAGTCGATGGCCTGACTCAGATCCGCAGGCACCTGGACACGGTTGACCGGCAGGGCCAACCAGAGACTGATCGCCGTCATCAAGGCGACACCGAGCAAGGCGCCGGGCACGAACCGCAACGACTGCGGGCGCAAGCGCTCCCAACTCCACATCACCGCGATAGTGCCAAATCCCAATGCTGCAGCCTTCCAGCCGTTACCCTGGCTTTCCAGTGGTAGTGCCTGGCTGACCGTTGCCGGAAAGGCCATCAGGTTGGCAAGCCCCGACGGCTGCGGTGCACCGTCGAACATCACATGCACTTGGGACAGCACGATCAACACGCCGATACCGGCGAGCATGCCGTAAACCACGGCCGGCGCCGTCACCCGGAACCAGCAGCCCAGTCGCAGACGTCCGGCGAGCAATTGCAGCAAGCCCGCCAGCAGCAGGATCGGGCCAAGCATCGCCACGCCATGCTGGCGTACCAGTTCAAACACCAACACGACCAGGCCCGCAGCCGGACCGCTGACCTGCAGCGGCGAGCCCGCGAGCCAACCGACCACGATACCGCCGATGATCCCGGTAATCAGGCCCTTGGCGGGCGGCATGCCCGAGGCAATGGCGATGCCCATGCACAGCGGCAGGGCGACCAGAAACACCACCACCGAGGCCAGTAATTCACGCGGCAACGCCGCTTTGATCTGTGTCTTGTTCACCGTGTCACTCCTTCTCTCACGTTTACGACCATTCCAATGGCCGATAGCACACCCCTGATGCACGAGCAGGCGCATACCGCCGGCAGGCCGGCAAGGCAGTCAGGGAAATTCAAGGCAGCCGATGACCAGGCCGCACCGAGCAGGTGCAGCCGTCAATCAGGTTGTCGCGGGGGTGTCAGGGACGCTTAGTAGCGTCCTCTCGGGGTGGCGCAAGGGATTGGCTGACCAGCAGCCAGGGGCAGGAAACTGTCGCTCGCGGCGTCGTAGGCTTCGATCTGGCTGGTTTCGATGTCATAGATCCAGCCATGGATGTACAGCTGGCCGGCAGCCAGGCGCGACGCTACCGAAGGATGGGTGCGCAGGTGGTGCAATTGGGCAATGACGTTTTCTTTGGTCAGTACCTGCATGCTTTCATGCTCGCTGCCGCAGGAGCAATTGTCCTCGACCACGGTGCGGGCAACCTCGGCATGACGCAGCCAGGCTTTGACCGTTGGCATCTTCTCGAGGCTCTGGGGATTGAGTACCGCACGCATGGCACCGCAATCGGAGTGACCGCAGATGATGATGTGGTGTACGCCGAGGGCCAGAACCGCATATTCGATAGCGGTAGAAACACCGCCGTTCATCTGCCCGTAAGGCGGTACCACGTTACCGACGTTGCGGGTAACGAACAGGTCGCCGGGGGAGCTCTGGGTGATCAGCTCAGGCACGATGCGTGAGTCAGCGCAGGTAATGAACATCGCACGGGGCGTTTGCGCGGTGGCGAGTTTCTTGAACAACTCCTGCTGCTCAGGAAAGACATCGTGGTGAAACCGCAGAAAGCCGTCGACGATATGCTTAAGGGCGGCATCGGCGCTCTCGGCAGGTGCTTGCGGAACAACCTTGGATGGGTCCTTGACGGGCATGATTCATCCTCTTTGACGGTTTTAGGTTAAGTCCATTTTACCGGGTTGATGATTCAAACAGCGCATGTCATTTGGATGACTTGCACGCACCAACAATCACATCAGTCGTTGACTGAATGCCTACGCTACTCGGCGAAACTTAACTCAAACTGAATTGCGAGGCTCTAGAACGGGCGTTCCAGAGCGAAGAAGAGGTGTCGAAATAGTATCAAAAAAACATCACTGGCCAATACCCATTATTGAAATCAGAGCAACGACATTTGCCGGCCAGGCGGACAAAAAGCACTGCAATCAAGCGTATAGCCTTCACGCCGGTTCAGCCCCAAACGGCGAATGGCCTTGCTGAAACGCTGCGCCAGCAGTTCGGCAAAAACGCCTTCGCCGCGCATGCGTGCACCAAAGCGGCTGTCGTACAGCTCGCCGCCGCGGCTCTGGCGAATCAGGCTCAACACATGATTGGCCCTCTGCGGGTAATGATCTTGCAGCCATTGCTCAAACAGGGGGGCAACCTCCAGTGGCAGGCGCAGCATCATGTAGGCAGCACTGAGGGCACCATTGGCCTTGGCAGCCTCCAGCAAATGCTCCAGTTCGCTGTCGTTGATCATCGGGATCATCGGCGAACACAGCACCCCAACCGGAATGCCAGCTTCACTGAGCACACGGATTGCCCGCAGCCGTGCCTTGGGCGCTGCCGCACGTGGCTCCAGCGTGCGCTTGAGTTCATCGTCGAGCGTGGTCAGGCTGATCATCACCGCCACCAAGCGCTGCCGGGCAAGTTCAGTGAGCAGGTCCAGGTCACGAAGAATCAGTGAGCCTTTGGTGACAATAGTGACCGGGTGGCGATAGCGCAGCAGCACTTCCAGCAATTGGCGGGTCAACTTTTGCTCGCGCTCGATGGGCTGGTAAGGGTCGGTGTTGGAACCCAGGTTGATCGGTGCACAGACATAACCCGGCTTGTTCAATTGCTGCTCGAGCACCGTTGCGGCATTGGTCTTGGCAATCAGCTTGGTTTCGAAATCCAACCCCGGGGACAAGTCCCAATATGCATGGCTAGGTCGTGCATAGCAGTAGATACAGCCGTGCTCACAGCCGCGGTAAGGATTGATCGAGCGGTCAAAAGGCAGGTCCGGAGAGGTGTTGCGAGTGATGATGCTTTTGGCGGTTTCGATGCGTACCTCGGTACCCTGGGTCAGGGGCACTTCCTGGTACCAGCCGTCGTCTTCGGCCACGGAGCGATTGGGGGCAAAGCGATTGTGGGGGTTGCTGGTGGTGCCACGCCCCCGTAGCGGGCCTTGAGGTGGGAACATCAATAAAACCCCCGAGCACTGTTTTTATATACAGTACTCGGAGTAAGTTTCAATTTCCACTACCGCTGAGCAGTCAGTCGGCGCTGACGATTGATTGCGCACGGTCAAGGAAAGCCTGAATGGATGCCGCCATTGATCGCGACGCCCCGGGTGCCAGCAGTTCATCTCGCATTGCCTGCCCCAGGCGCTGGTCGGCAACGCCATATTTGCGGAACCAGGCAAACACCACGGCGGCGTGCTCTTCGGCCCACAGATAGCAGTAGTAACCCGCTTCGTAGCCAGTGACCATGTAATCAAAACCGTTGGCAAAGCGCTCATTGTTTGCCAACGGCAGCACCTGGGTGCGGGCGCAGACATCCGCAGTGACGTGCTCGATGCTGCGCCGATCGCCATGGCCACGGTGCAGCCCAAAATCGAGCGACGCTTTCTTCAGTTCCTCGGCATCCTCTAGCCCACGCTGTGTTTCCCTCGCCGCCAGCCACTGCTGTATAGCAGCCAGAGAAGCGGACTCACCGACTGTTCTGTGCCTGGAAATAGGCTGCATGGCCTGAGCTGACCAGCACCATTGCTCCAGGAGTTTACCGGCGAACTCGGTCACGCCATGGCCTAGCTCATGAATACTGTTCAAGCGCCTGTGATCATTGGTCATCAATATCTGATGCAGGCAATGATGAAATTCGTGAAACAGTTTGCGCAGGTCCAGATGCCCGAACAGCATGCCTTCGGTTGCGTAATCACCAAACAGGACCGCCACAGGTCGCGAGACATCACCACCGGTATTGACGTGTCGATTGCGCATGGCAAACGACCAGGGCCAGGCCGGCTTTCCTGGACGGGAAAACGTGTCGAGGTAGATATGGCCGAGAACCTCCCGAGCCTCGGTAATTTGCAATACCCGTACTGCTGGGTGCCAGGCCTCAGCCTCAAGCGTGTCTATCGAAATGCCGTACAGCTGTTCGGCCAGCTCAATCAGTCCATTCAGCGCAGTCTCATAGGAAAAATACTCGCACAGGACTTGATCAGGGTCGGATCCCCCACGCTGACGCATTTTCTGCGCGTAAAACTCGTAGTCCCATGGCTGCAGATCATCACACCCCTGTTGCTGGGCGAAGGCACGCAGTTGATCGGCCTCACGCTCAAGTCGTGGCCGGTCGCGCGCTATCAGCCTGTTCAAGAACGTTTCCACTTCAGCTGTCGACTGCGCAGCCTTGGTTTCCAGGCTTAGTTCGGCAAAATTGCTGAAACCCATGAGCTGCGCCTTTTCGTGACGTAAGCGCAGCAACGCCTGCAAGACCGGAGCATTGTCGTACTGGGATTGCCCCGGCACTTGATCCGAGGCCCGCGTGGCATACGCCAGGTACAGTTCTTTGCGCAACTCACGACGCTCGGCGTAGCGCAGGATGGTTTTGCAGGCGGTCTCATCAAGCGTCAACAACCAGCCACTGCGCTCGCTGGCTTGGGCCTGGTGCTGCATGATTGCCAGGTCGGCATCCGGCACACCTGCCAACTCACCGACATCAGTGATGTGCTTGCTCCATTGCGCTGATGCCATACCAAGGTTGTCGCGGAAACTCGCCTCCAGGCCAACAATGGCTGCTACCTGGCGGGCTAACAGGGCTTGCTCGGCGACAGCAAGATTCGCCCCCCCAAGTTTAAAATCTCGAATGATGAGCTTCAGTACGGTGTGTTGTTCTACAGTGAGGCTGGCAACCTCGAGCCGTTTGTAGGCGTTGAACAGCGCCAGGTTCCGGTACTTCTCGGCGCGATAGGCGCTACGCTCAGCATCACAGGCATCAACAGCAGCGCCCCACGCCTCGTTGGTAAATGCCAGCGGTACCAAGGCGTAAAAAGTGTCGTCCAGCCGCTTGTCCAGTTCTTCGACAGCCAGCACCAAGCCGTTCCAGCTCGGCGTATCAGCTTCGCGTGCGAGAATGGTGGCCAAGGTCGTGCGGCTTGCTTCGACGATGTGCTGTATAGCGGGCTGAAGGTCTGCTACCTGTACCTGGGCGTAGGGGAATAGATCGAAGGGTTGTAGCAGCGGGTTGGGACGGGTCATGGCGCACGCTTTGAGTTGAGGGATCAGACCCACAACCTAGCGGCGCAAAACGCTCGAACTTATCTAGTTAAATACCGCAGAGCGGCGCCTCGATAGTGCTACCGAGGCGCCGCAGCAGTTTACTCCGCCGGCTTTTTCAGCTTGGGATTGGGGAAGAACTGCACCGTCTGCACCTTGACCTCGGCCGGTTTGACCTCGACCTTGTTGACCCGGGTGCCCAGTTCTTTTGGTACCGACAACCCCTGTTCGTTGAGGGTGTCGGAGAACCCGCAGGCTACGCACTCACGATGCGGAACACTGTCTTCGCTCCACATCATCAGCTTGTCCGGCTCGCTGCACGCCGGGCAGACCGCCCCGGCGATAAAACGCTTCTTGGTGATCACAGGCCCATCACTCATGCCGCCACTTCCTCACTCAGGCCACAATGGCGCAAGAGTGCATCGATTGACGGCTCACGGCCACGGAAGTCGACGAACAGCAGCATCGGCTCCTGAGAACCGCCACGTGCCAGGATCGCGTCACGGAAGGCACGGCCGGTTTCAGCATTGAGCACGCCTTCTTCTTCGAAACGCGAGAAGGCATCGGCGGAGAGCACTTCAGCCCACTTGTAGCTGTAATAACCGGCGGCATAACCACCTGCGAAGATATGCGCAAAGCTGTTGGGGAAGCGGTTGTACGCCGGTGGACGCATGACCGAAACCTCATCGCGGATGCCTTCAAGCACTTCCAGTACGCTGCGACCGTCGCCATGGCTGGCGTGCAGTTCGAAGTCGAACAGCGAGAACTCCAGCTGGCGGACCATCATCAGCCCGGACTGGAAGTTCTTCGCCGCCAGCATCTTCTCCAGCAGGTCCTGGGGCAGGGCGGCGCCGGTTTCGTAATGAGCGGAGATCAGCGCCAGGCCTTCAGGCTCCCAGCACCAGTTTTCCATGAACTGGCTTGGCAGCTCCACGGCATCCCAGGCCACACCATTGATTCCGGAAACGCCGGCATGCTCGATGCGGGTCAGCAGGTGATGCAGACCATGACCGAACTCGTGGAACAGGGTGGTGACTTCATCGTGGGTGAGCAGCGCCGGCTTGCCGGGAGCTGCCGGGGTGAAGTTGCACACCAGGTTCGCCACCGGGCTCTGCAGGACGCCTGCTTCGGTACGGCGACGATCGCGCGCGCCGTCCATCCAGGCACCGCCACGCTTGTTGGCACGTGCGTAGAGGTCGAAGAAGAAGCGGCCGACGTGGTGACCGTTTTCCTTGATTTCGAACAGGCGTACATCCGGGTGCCAGGTGTCGAAGCCCTTGAGTTCGGCAATCTCGATGCCGTACAGACGCTGGACGATGGCGAACAGGCCGGAGAGCACCTTGTCGATGGGGAAGTAGGCACGCAGGGTTTCCTGGGAAACGCTGTAGCGCTGCTCACGGAGTTTTTCGCCGTAGAAACCGCTGTCCCAGCTCTGCAGATCCGGGCAGCCCTGCTCAGCGGCATAGGCCTTGAGCTGGGCCAGGTCCTGGACGGCAAATGGCTTGCTGCGCTTGGCCAGGTCACGCAGGAAGCTCAGCACCTGGTCGCTGGACTCGGCCATTTTGGTGGCCAGGCTCAGCTCGGCAAAGTCGGCATAACCAAGCAGTTCGGCCAGCTCCTGGCGCAGGTCGAGGATCTCGCGCATCACCGGGCCGTTGTCGAACTGGCCTGCATTCGGGCCCTGATCGGAGGCGCGGGTGCAGTAAGCGGCGTAGATCTCTTCACGCAAGGCGCGGTCTTCGGCGTAGGTCATCACCGCGTAATAGCTGGGGAACTCCAGGCTGATCAGCCAGCCGTCGAGGCCCTTGGCCTGAGCAGCGGCAGCCATCTGCGCCTTGGCCGAATCGGTCAGGCCGGCCAGTGCGGCTTCATCGCTGACGTGCTTGGTCCAGGCTTGAGTGGCGTCGAGCAACTGGTTGGAGAAGCGGCTGCCCAGTTCGCTGAGCTTGCTCTGCACTTGCGCGTAACGCTGCTGCTGATCGGCTGGCAGGTCGATACCCGACAGGCGGAAGTCACGCAGAGCGTGTTCGAGAATAGTCTTTTGCGCGACATCGAAGCCAGCCGCTTCAGGGCTGGCGATCAGCGCTTCGTAGGCCTGGAACAGCTCACGGTTCTGGCCCAGTTCAGTGGCATAGGCGCTCAATGCCGGCAGGCAGGCCTCGTAGGCTTCACGCAACTCGGCGCTGTTGCACACGGCATTGAGGTGACTGACCGGGCTCCAGGCGGCGCCCAGGCGGTCATTGAGTTCGTCCATGGCCAGCACCAGACCGGCCCAGCTTGGCTTCTGGCCCTGGGTCTTGAGGATTTCGGCAATGGCGGTACGGTTGTCGGCCAGGATCTGTTCAATCGCCGGCTGCACATGCTCGGCACGGATTGCCGAGAAGGGCGGCAAGTCATAAGACTGCAGTAGCGGGTTGTTCGCACTCACGGTTAAACACCTTGGCAGAAGAAACACCGGACCATCTTAATTACAATCGACGCCGACCGCAGCCCTATCAACACTAAAGAGAACCCCTATCATGGCCATCCGCAGTTTCCAGAACCATTCACCGCGCCTCGGCGAGCGCGCCTTCGTCGACCGCAGCGCCGTGGTGCTGGGCGATGTCGAGATTGGCGCGGACAGCTCGGTGTGGCCGCTGACAGTGATCCGCGGCGATATGCACCGCATCCGCATCGGCGCACGCACCAGCGTGCAGGATGGCAGCGTGCTGCACATCACCCATGCCGGGCCGTTCAACCCGGACGGTTTCCCGCTGCTGATCGGCGATGAAGTAACCATTGGTCACAAAGTCATGCTCCACGGCTGTACCCTGGGCAACCGGATCCTGGTGGGCATGGGCACTACCATCATGGACGGTGCAGTGGTCGAAGACGACGTGATCATCGGCGCCGGCAGCCTGGTGCCACCGGGCAAGCGCCTGGAAAGCGGCTTTCTCTATGTCGGCAGCCCGGTCAAACAGGCCCGTGCCCTGACCGACAAGGAACGTTCATTCTTTCCCTACAGCGCCAGCAATTACGTGAAGCTCAAAGACCAGCACCTGGCCGAAGGCTACCACCTGCCTGAGTGAACCTGCCTACAGCCATTAGCGAGACAACCATGCACCAGCAAAACATCCTCTTCGACCTCGACGGCACCCTGACCGACCCGCGCCTGGGCATTACCCGTTCGATCCAGTACGCCCTGGGCAAACTCGGCATCGATGAACCGGACCTGACGCGCCTGGAACACTTCATTGGCCCGCCACTGCTGCAGGCATTCATGCAGTTCTATGGCTTCGACGAGGCCAAGGCCTGGGATGCGGTGAACTTCTACCGTGAACGTTTCAAGGTCACCGGGCTGTACGAGAACCTGGTATTCGAAGGTGTCCAGCCACTGCTTGCAGCCCTGAACGGGCAGGGCAGGACGCTGTACATCGCCACGTCCAAACCCTGGGAATTCGCCCGTGAGATTGCCCGGCATTTCGAATTTGATCATCACTTCAAGGTGATCTACGGCAGCGAACTCGACGGTACCCGCACCAACAAGGTCGAGCTGATCGCCCACCTGCTGGCCGAAGAGTCGCTGGACCCGGCCCAGACCCTGATGATCGGCGACCGCAAGCACGACCTGATCGGCGCCCGCAGCAATGGCCTGGAGGCAGTGGCGGTGGGTTATGGGTTTGGCAGTCATGAAGAGCTGACGGCAGAGCAGCCGGCTTATCACTTTGCGACCTTGAGTGAACTGCATCAGGCTTTTCTGCGGGCTTGAGGGCCTATTCGCGGGACAAGCCCGCTCCTACCTGTGGGAGCGGGCTTGCCCCGCGATGCTTTTCAAAGCCTCCCGCCGCTGCTCAAGCGACAACCGCCCCAAGGCTTCAACGCGCTGATAGAACACCTCCCAGTTCCCTTCAACCTGGGCATACAACCCCGCAAAAGCCGGCACCCACTGGTCATACAAACCAAAAGGCAGCAACTTGGCATTGTTCATCGGTGCATTGATCCAGCCGTCGTACCGCCCTTTGCCACCCCATTGGCTATCACGCAGGGCCCGGTAATCTCGGCGCAAGCGCTCGAACTCAGCGTGTTTGCCCACACGCTTGGCTGACTCGGTCAGCGGCGCCGCATACAGTGTCTTGAGCCGTTCCCGGCTGGCCAGCACCAATGAAACGAACTGGTCGCGTTGCTGGCTGTCATCCTGTGTTTGCGCCGGCAGACCACGGGAAGCACGCCACTGACGGGTGCCTTCCTGCTCGACGAAGGTGGCAAAGGACTCATTGAAGGCCGTGTCGTCCTGCACATACAGGCGCTGATGCGCCAGCTCATGGAAGATCACGCTGGCCAGACGCTCGTCGCCCCAACCCAGCATGGAGCTGAGGATCGGGTCATCGAACCAGCCCAGGGTCGAGTAGGCTTCCACGCCCCCGACATAGACATCCAGCCCTTGCTGTTTCTGCAGCGCCGCCGCACCGCGGGCGGCGCCCTGGCTGTAGTAACCGCGATAGGCAACGCATCCGGCAATCGGGAAGCAGTGGGTTTGTGGTTCGAGAGAGAACTCCGGGGTAGCGAATACATTCCAGACCACAAACGGCCGGCCAATGTCGGCATACACACGGTAACTGCGATTGTCCGGCAGCTTGAGTTGCGTACTGGCGAAGGCCCGCGCCTGCTCGGCCTGCATCAGGTGTTGACGCAGTTTGGCCGGAGTGGCGGGGTCTGCTACCAACTCGGCTACTGGTTTACGGGCCTGTAACAGCTGCAACTGACCGCTTGCCAGCTGCCCGTAGTAGTTGAGACTGGAACAACCGTTGAGCAGCCCGAGCGCCAGCAAGGGAACCAAGTAGCGAAAAAAATGGTCGAGTGCCCGGTGACTTGAGCGCAATAAAAGAAATAGTCGAAGCATCCGCGTCCCGTTATCCGCTCAAGAGCTTATCAGCTTCAAGACTATCCTGCCCGGCTGGAGTTTTACCATGCGTACACTGCTTGTCATCAGTGCTCTTCTGCTTCTGTCCGGCTGTGCCGGGCTGCTGCTGCCTAGTCCCGACCCCAACCAGGCCTGGATCGACCTTGCACCGAGTCAGGACGATACCTTGCATGCCCTGGAAGTAGACGACCGGGCCTGGGCCGACAAACGCTATTTCGAAGTGTCGCCGGGCAGTCACGAGTTGACCGTGCGCTACCTGTTCCCGGTAACGCCAGGCAATATCGGCCCGGTCAGCGAACCGCTGTGGCGCGATTGTCAGCTGAGTGTGAAGTTCAAGGATTTCAACGCCGGACAACGCTATCAGCTCGAAGCCGGCAGCATCGGTTTTCGGCCATGGGCCAAGCTCTATGACGAGCAGCGCAACCTGGTCAGCAAAGGGCTACCGGCGGGCTGCCAGCGCACCTGATAGCGCGAATGGCGCTATGCTTGTGCTTTGTAGGTTGCAAGCGGGAGTTTGCCATGCGCCAGCCAATGATGCTGATTGCCCTCAGTACCCTGGGGGCTTGCGCCAGCCCCTTGCCGCCCGTTGACAGCAAACAGGCCTGGGTCGACCTCTACACCATGACACCCGGAAAATTGCTGATGGCCGACCGCCTGGATGGCGAGCGCCTCAACGACGGGCGCTTCTTCCAGGTCACGCCGGGCAAGCACGAGCTGACCGTACGTTTCGATTTCGAGGTGTATTCCGGGGGCTTTTCGATGAATCCGGTGGAGCGCACCTGCTACCTGAAAGTGCGCTATGACCACTTCGAAGCCGGCCAGCGCTATCGCCTCGAAGCCCGGGCGCCAGCTATGAAACCCAGCGCTTACCTCTACGACGCGCAACGCAAGGTGGTCGCCGAGGAAGCCAACGACATTTTCTGCATACCCTGACGCCTAGCGGTCATTCTTCTGGTAGATGATTTTCTTGCTGCCACCCTCACAGCTGCCGACCACCATGTTCTGGTCGTGAACCTCTTCGTTCTTGACGATTTCCAGGGTATAGGAGCTCACATTGTTGGCCTGGATCTTCGCTTCGATCTCGGCCTTGAGCTCTTCGCAGTTCTTCGGCGCAGCCAGCGCAGAGGTCGCCAGCAGCGAAGCCAGCACAGCGATTGCAACACGGGTCATGGGACAGCTCCTTGTGGCGGCAGAAATTATGCCGACGCCCATTTGACCACAAGAAGCGCGTCCCGGTTCTACTTCAGCCCAGCAGAGTAGCGTCCAGACTGATCGTTGCGTTGAGCACTCTGGAGACCGGGCAACCAGCCTTTGCCTTGTTCGCCACGTCCAGGAACTGTGCTTCGCTGGCGCCGGGCACCTTGGCTTTCAAAATCAGGTGAACCGCGGTAATGGCGAAGCCATCAGCCTGTTTTTCCAGGGTGACTTCAGCGGTTGTGTCGATGCGCTCGGCGGTAAAACCTGCTTCACCCAGCATCATCGACAACGCCATGGAGAAGCAGCCGGCATGGGCCGCGCCAATCAGCTCTTCCGGGTTGGTGCCGGGTTGGCCCTCGAAACGGGTGTTGAAACCGTAGGGATTGTCCTTGAGCGCGCCACTTTCGGTGGATAGCCGACCCTTGCCGTCCTTCAGGCCACCTTGCCAAATGGCCGATGCTGTCTTTTTCATAGTGCCTCCTGGGTGAATACAGGGCGCAGGTGTGCGCAACCTAAAATTCAGAGGCCTGCTGCTCTGGCAAGTTCATCTCGATTGCAGCCCAGGCATTGAATCCTCAGGATGTGCCCATACAGAGTTGAGATGGCTCCGGTCTCATGCCGGACAAATGAATGCCCAGGAGGCTCATCAGCCCATGAAGCGACTTGCGGATATCAAATTCTCCACCCTCGACCTGGTACCGGTGCGCGACGAGGGTAGCCCGGCGCAGTCTCTGCGTAATTCGCTGGACCTGGCCCAGCATGTGGAAAAGTTCGGCTACAACCGCTTCTGGGTCGCCGAGCACCACAACATGGACGGCATTGCCAGTTCGGCTACCGCTGTACTGCTCAGTTACCTGGCCGGGGGCACTTCGACCATCCGCGTCGGCGCTGGTGGGGTCATGCTGCCCAACCATGCTCCGCTGGTGATTGCCGAGCAGTTCGGCACTCTGGAAAGTCTCTATCCCGGCCGTATTGACCTGGGGCTTGGGCGTGCGCCGGGTTCTGACCAGATGACCGCGCGAGCGTTGCGCCGCGAGCGCTCCGGCAGCGCCGACGATTTTCCCGATGATGTCGAAGAACTGGTGCGCTACCTCGGTCCACGTACGCCGGATCAGAAAGTCATCGCCGTGCCCGGCTATGGCACCGAAGTGCCGATCTGGCTGCTCGGTTCCAGCCTGTTCAGTGCCCAACTGGCCGGCATGCGGGGTCTGCCTTATGCGTTTGCCTCACACTTCGCTCCGCGCTACATGCACGAGGCCATCCGCATCTATCGCAATCACTTCCAGCCTTCGGCTGTACTCGATAAACCCTATGTGATGCTGGGCGTGCCGCTGGTTGCCGCCGACACCGACGAGCAGGCCAATTACCTGGCGACGTCGGTGTATCAGCGGATTCTTGCCCTGATGCGCGGCCAGAGCCTGGTACAGCGGCCTCCGGTAGATAGCATGGACGGTCTGTGGCTGCCCCATGAACGCGAGGCGGTAGGCGATTTCCTCGGACTGGCGATGGTTGGCGGGCCAGAGAAGATCCGCGCCAAGCTTGATGTACTGCTGGAGCAGACTCAGGCTGACGAACTGATCTTCACCTGCGACCTGTATGAGCATGCGGACCGGATTCGGTCCTATGAGCTGCTGGCGCAGGTCATGCGCGGGAACTGAGGGCCTCATCGCGGGGCAAGCCCGCTCCCACTAGTTAGCTGTGTGGGAGCGGGCTTGTCCCGCGATTGGCATCAGCCACGCTTGTAGACGATTTCCTTGGTGCCGCCTTCGCAGGTCCCGACGACCTTGCCATTCGAGGCCGCACCCTTGTCGACGATCTCCAACGAGTAACCGCTGACGCCCTTGGCATCAAGCTTTGCAGCTATTTCGCCCTTCAATTCTTCGCACGGTTTGCCCGCGGCAAGCGCAGTGCCCGCCAGCGCCATCAAACCCAGTGCCACTACCAACTTCTTCATCGATCGCTTTCCTTGTTCAGATCAAAGTGGAGGATGGCGCCGGAACCGGTCCGGGCGCCTCTAGACTGTGTAACTCAATTGACCCGCACAAGCCAGTGTCACGGTTTCAGCTATTGACGATACGGAATCCCACTTTGAGCGTTACCTGAAAGTGCGCCGCCTTGTTGTCCTTGATGTGTCCACGGGTGTCGACCACTTCGAACCATTCAAGGTGCTTGATGCTTTTTCCGGCTTCCGCCAGAGCATTGTTGATCGCATCTTCAATGCTGGTGGGCGACGAGCCGACCAGTTCGATTTTCTTGTAAGTGTGATGATCCGACATGATCCGTCTCCTTTTCCAATGTGAGCTTTGAGCCTAGCAGCGTCAGACTTTTTTACCTGCGAGGGGCACATCCGCGGAAAAAGTCGACTGCACTTTCTCGCCTCGGCGAAGTCGGAACCAGAACAGCTCACTCACACCTCGAAGGAGAGCCACCATGGCCAACCACTCGCTGCGTAAAGCGTCGCTGCAAAGCATGGAAGCGGAGATCGAAAGCCTGCTCAAATCGCTGGAAAGCCTCAAGGATGACGCCTCGGATGAGTCACGCAAAACCCTCAAGACGCTCAAAGGCAACGCCGAAAACGCTTTGCGTCATTCGCGCAGCCTGCTCAGCGATGCCTACGAAGACGTGAAAACCAGAACGCGCGAGACTGGCCTGGCCACCCGCGACTACGCCCAGCAACATCCCTGGACCACCGCCGGAGTAGCGGTGGGTGCCCTGGGCTTGCTCGCGGCATACCTGATGTGCAAACGCGGTAACTAATCGCTCTGGCGCGCCAGTTCGGCTCGCAACCACTGCGCCAGTTGCTCGGCGCGCCCATCCGCGGCGCGTCGCGGCACCCACAACGCCAGCGCCGCCTGGGTCGGGCAAAAGCCCCAGGGCGCAGCCAGGCGTCCGGCACGCAAGTCGTCGGCCACCAGCGGCTGCGGCGCGATTGCTACACCCAGGCCAGCGACAGCGGCTTCCAGCAAGTAATACAGGTGCTCGAAATCCTGGCCGTAGTTCAGCGCCTGCGGGTCGATGCCTTGTTGTTGCGCCCAGTTGGGCCAGGCCTGGGGGCGGGAGGAGGTCTGTAGCAGGGTTTCTTCCAACAAGGCCTCAGCCGGTGCTTGCTGCAAGCGGGCGAACCCGGCGAAATGCGGACTGAGTACCGGACCGATGTGCTCCTGAGTCAGTACGTGAACCTGCATATCCGCAGGCCAGGGTGGCTCGGCGAACACCAGCAGCGCATCCAGGCCTGGACGACGTGGGTCCAGATCCCCCTCACCGGCAGACAAGTGCAGGCGCAGTTCCGGCAGATCGGCCTTGAGCCTGCCCAGCCGCGGGATGAACCAGCGCGCCAGCAAGCTACCCGAGCAACCCAGCACGAAAGGTGCGTCGGCACCGCTCTGGCTCAGCTCGCCACACACACTGCGCAAGCGATCGAAGGCGTCAAAGCTCGCATCGCGTAAGCGCAAACCTGCATCTGTGAGTTTAATGCCACGTCCGTCTTTAGCGAACAGACTGACCCCAAGATGCTCCTCCAGCACCTTCAATTGCCGGCTCACGGCACCATGGGTTACGTGCAGTTGCTCCGCCGCCTGGCTGACGCTATTCAGCCGGGCAGTGACTTCGAAGGCCCGAAGGGCGTTGAGGGGAGGCAGGTCCTGGCGCATGACGTGTGAGTTTTCCTGACATGTTCAAGCAATCTTATCGGTTTTCAGCCGAGCGTGTCGTGGGTAGAGTAAAGCCATTCCCAGTCTTCACTACGCCCTGGAGCGACCCATGACCCAGACCAACTTCCGCGCCGGCCCCGATGCCAATGGCCTGTTTGGCGCATTCGGCGGCCGCTACGTGGCTGAAACCCTGATGCCGCTGGTGCTCGACCTTGCCCGCGAGTACGAAGCCGCCAAGGCCGATCCTGAATTCCTTGAACAACTGGCCTACTTCCAGCGTGATTACATCGGCCGTCCAAATCCGCTGTACTTCGCCGAACGTCTGACCGAACACTGCGGTGGTGCAAAGATTTTCTTCAAACGTGAAGAACTCAACCACACCGGCGCGCACAAGGTGAACAACTGCATCGGCCAGGTGCTGCTGGCCAAGCGCATGGGCAAAAAGCGCCTGATCGCCGAAACCGGTGCCGGCATGCATGGTGTTGCTACTGCAACCGTCGCTGCCCGATTTGGCCTGCCGTGCGTGATCTACATGGGCGCCACCGACATCGAACGCCAACAGGCCAACGTATTCCGCATGAAGCTGCTCGGCGCCGAGATCGTTCCGGTGACCTCCGGTACTGGCACGCTCAAGGACGCCATGAACGAGGCCTTGCGCGACTGGGTCACCAACGTTGATGACACCTTCTACCTGATCGGCACCGTTGCCGGCCCGCACCCGTATCCAGCGATGGTGCGCGACTTCCAGTCGATTATCGGCAAGGAAACCCGCGCCCAGCTGCAGGAGAAGGAAGGGCGCCTGCCCGACAGCCTGATCGCCTGCGTTGGCGGCGGCTCCAATGCGATGGGCCTGTTCCATGACTTCCTCGACGACACTAGTGTGCAGATCATCGGTGTCGAAGCCGGTGGCCATGGTGTCGACACCGACAAGCATGCTGCCAGCCTCACCGGCGGTATTCCGGGCGTGCTGCACGGCAACCGCACCTACCTGCTGCAGGACGCCGATGGCCAGATCACCGACGCCCACTCGATTTCCGCCGGCCTGGACTACCCTGGCATCGGCCCTGAACACGCCTACCTGCATGAAGTGAAACGCGTCGAGTACGTCAGCATCAACGACGAAGAAGCCTTGGCCGCGTTCCACACCACCTGCCGCCTGGAAGGCATCATTCCGGCGCTGGAAACTTCCCACGCCCTGGCCGAAGCGATCAAACGCGCCCCGACCCTGCCCAAGGATCACCTGATGGTGGTGTGCCTGTCCGGGCGTGGCGACAAAGACATGCAAACCGTGATGAGCCATATGGCTGCCCAGGAGAAACAGGCATGAGCCGGATCGAACAACGCTTCGCCGAACTGAAGGCCGAAGGCCGCTCGGCACTGGTCACCTTCATCACTGCCGGCGACCCTGGCTACGATGCCTCGCTGGCGATTCTCAAAGGCTTGCCAGCCGCTGGCGCCGACGTAATCGAACTGGGTATGCCGTTCACCGATCCGATGGCCGACGGTGTGTCCATCCAGTTGGCGACCTTGCGTGCCCTGGAGGCCGGCCAGACTCTGGCGAAAACCTTGCAGATGGTCCGCGAGTTCCGCGTCGACAATCAGACTACGCCTATCGTACTGATGGGCTACTACAACCCGATCCACCGCTTTGGCGTCGAAGCCTTCGTCGCCCAGGCCAAGGAAGTGGGGGTCGACGGTCTGATCATCGTCGACCTGCCGCCTGAGCATGACGCTGAGCTGGCTACCCCGGCCCAGGCATCCGGTATCGATTTCATCCGCCTGACCACCCCGACCACCGACGACGTGCGCCTGCCGCGCGTGCTGGAACGCAGCTCCGGCTTCGTCTATTACGTTTCGGTGGCAGGTGTCACCGGTGCCGGCTCGGCTACCAGTGAGCAGGTCAGCAGCGCCATCGAGCGCCTGCGTCGGCATACCGACCTGCCGATCAGCGTCGGCTTCGGTATCCGTACCCCAGAGCAGGCAGCAGCCATTGCCAAACTGGCTGATGGCGTGGTGGTCGGTTCGGCGCTGGTCGACAAGATTGCCCAGGCCAAATCAGCAGATCAGGCTGTGGGTGATGTGCTGGAGCTGTGCTCGGCACTGGCCCAGGGTGTGCGGGGCGCGCGCAAGGCTTGATTCTGGAGCGGTGGGAGCGGGCTTGCCCCGCGATGCGATTTGATTGACGCACCGCAATCGCGGGGCAAGCCCGCTCCCA
>NZ_JBMOWO010000129.1:0-2877 GCF_049310525.1 Pseudomonas sp. GZD-222 | reverse complement strand
TTTTGTCTGTGTCCTTCCTTCTCTCCCCCCCCCCCCTCCTCCCTCCCCCCCCCCCCCCCCCCCCCCCCCCCCCCCCCGCTCCCACCAACTGTCGCTCCCGCCCGCTATTTGAAAATCGACAGATCAAGCGGCCGGATCGCCCCCATCCAGATCGCATGATCGCGATGATCCGCCAACTCGTCTCCGGTCAGCGGATGCAGGAACACCACCAGCCCATGGCGATACAGCGCCAGCCAGGGCAACACTACCCCCACCACTTCAGGCCCGAAGGCCAACTGGCAGCTCCAGTCCGGATGCGGCCCGACCGGCTTCTGATGCATCCGCCCCATACTCACCCCAAACAGCTTGGCAGCCTCTTCACAGAGCAGCCGCGCCTGTTCCATGGTGCTGGCGTCATAGTAAACGTGGGCGTGATATCCCTTGATCCTTTGCACGAAAACTCCTGAATCACAAGAACCCCCAAGGCATCCTGGGGTCAAATGATCACCCGCCTGAAAGGGAGTGACCTGGTGAAAAATGCCGAAACCCCAGTGTTCAAACTGATCCTGATCGGAGGTTTGAGCAGCCTGGGCAGCGCCCTGATGGCCGAGCTGCTCAAGCGCCAGCATGAAGTGATCGCCGTGGTCAAAGACCTCAACACCCTGGCGCCACGCCCGGGCCTGCACTTCAAGATCGGCGGACTGAACAGCGCTGCGCAAGCGGAACAGAGCGTCGCCGGTGGCTCAGCGGTGGTCTGCCTGCTGGCGGCACTGGCTGCCGATGACTTCGCCACACAGCTGCGCATGAGCCGCGCCTTGGTTGCCGGGATGTCCCGCACAACTATACGCCGGCTGGTGCTGGTGGGCGATTTCAGCGTGCTCGACAATAGCGAAGGGCACAGCGAGCAGCAACGGGCCTGTGCCGACCAGATCGTCGACCTGCTGCAACGCAGCCAGCTGCACTGGACCCTGGTCAACACGCCGCAACAAGTCGCCGGCCTGGGCATCGAGCATTTCCGCCAGACCCACGGCACCCTCGAACCCGGTCTTGCCGAGCCGCTACAGCGCCTGGCCCGGGTTGCCGCCGCCATGGTCGATACCCTTGAGCTGAAACTGCACCATGGCGAGCATGTGAACTTCGTCTTCTGACACGCCTGCGTTTTGCGGCTTGCACGCAACCGCCAGACACCGCACCCTTAACGGCCTTCACTCGCGATAGAGCATGTCCATGCCCTGGCCTGATCGCCACCGTCTACTGCCGTTTCTCACCTGGCTGCCCCGGCAAACCCGCGCCAGTGTGCGGCGCGATCTGCTGGTTGGGCTGAGCGGGGCAATCCTGGCACTGCCGCAATCCATCGCCTACGCATTGATTGCCGGCCTGCCTGCCGAGTACGGCCTGTATGCGGCTATCGTGCCGGTACTGATTGCCTGCCTGTGGGGCTCGTCCTGGCACCTGATCTGCGGGCCGACGGCGGCGATTTCCATTGTGCTCTATACCAGCGTCAGCCCCCTGGCTGTCAGCGGCAGCGACGACTACATCACCCTGATCCTGTTGCTTACGTTCCTGGCCGGACTGTTTCAGTGGCTACTGGGGCTGTTGCGCTTCGGCGCGCTGGTCAACTTCGTTTCGCAATCGGTGGTGCTGGGCTTCACCCTCGGCGCCGCCGTAGTGATCGCCCTGGGGCAACTGCCGAGTCTGATGGGGATGGAGTTACCCAGCCAGGCCACCGCCCTGAAAACCCTCGAAAGCCTCCTGGAACACTCAGGCGAAGTAGACTGGCCTTCATTGGGGCTTGGGCTGGGCACCCTGGTACTTGGCATAACGCTAAAGCTGCTACGGCCGCGCTGGCCCGGCCTGTTGATAACCCTGGCGATTGCCAGCCTGCTGGTCTGGTTGCTGCCGGGGGTATTCGCTGATGTGCAATTGGTGCCCGGATTCGTCGGCCAGTTGCCGCCCCTGAGCCCATTGCCGCTGCTGGACGTCGAGCTGATCCTGCGCCTGCTGCCCAGCGCCGTGGCGGTGGGTATGCTGGGGCTGGTCACCAGCCTGTCGATTGCCCGTTCACTGTCGTCGCGTTCGGAACAATTGATCGACGCCAACCAGGAAATCCGCGGCCAGGGCCTGTCGAACATGGTTGGCAGCTGGTTCTCCGGCTACCTGTCGTCGGGCTCCTTCACCCGTTCCGGGCTGAGTTATGACGCCGGTGCGCGCTCACCGCTGGCCGGGGTTTTCTCGGCTCTCTGGGTAGCGTTGTTTGCCGTGGCCGGCGCGAGCTTGATTGCACATATCCCGATCCCGGCGATGGCCGGCAGCATCCTGCTGATCTGCTGGGGTTTGATCGATCTTCAGGCGATACGTGCGCTGTTCCGGGTCAGTCGTTCAGAGTTTCTGGTCATGGCCCTGACCGCTGCGGCGACCTTGCTGCTGGAGCTGCAAACCGCCATCTACGCTGGCGTGCTGGCCTCGCTATTTTTCTACCTGAAACGCACCTCACGGCCGCGCGTACAGCATTCGCGCGAAGGGGATGCCGACCTGCTGCGGGTCGGAGGATCGATCTTCTTTGGTGCCAGCCACTACCTGCAGGTGCGTTTGCAACGCTGCCAGGGTCCCGATGTGGTGATCGATGCCCGGCAGATCAACTTCATCGACTTTTCCGGCGTCGACATGCTCCACCGCGAAGCTCGTCGATTGCGTCGGGCAGGCGGTAGCCTGACGCTGCATCGGGCGCGTCCACAGGTGATCGAAGAGTTACATAAGCTGGAAGGGGCAGCGCACTGCCCGATTCGCTTCGAGGAGTGAACTATCGCGGGGCAAGCCCGCTCCCACAGAGATTGCATTCAACCTGTGGGAGCGGGCTTGCCCCGCGAGTCATGTCTTAGCCGCGAGCCAGCTGGCGAC
>NZ_JBMOWO010000128.1:0-32294 GCF_049310525.1 Pseudomonas sp. GZD-222 | reverse complement strand
CCCGCTCCCACTCAGTGCCCCTCCTCCATTCAGGCCACGCCAGCACTGGCTTAATGAGAAAGATTTTCATTATACTCCGCGCTCACCCGGTTCTGCCCGAGCTAAGGAAAGCGCTGCCGTGCTGGAAAAATTGTTCACCCAACATTCGTCTGCCCTGCATCGTTATCTTCTGCGCAAAAAATGCAGCCCAAGCCTGGCCTCGGACCTGGTGCAGGAAACGTTTTTGCGAATCGCTCAAATGGATAACCTGGAGAGCATGCTTCGCGGGCCAGCCTACCTGTTTCGGATCGCGCACAATCTGATGATTGATCACTACCGACGCTACGGTGAAAGGCGCTTCGACAATGACCCTGCGGCGTTTTTCGACACTTTGGTCGACGAGACCAGCCGCCCCGAAGAACAAGCCATTGGCACCCTGGAACTGGAACATCTGGAAAGCCTGCTTGAGCGGATGCCGGAGCGCACCCGTGATGTCTTCCTGCTCCTGCGTGTCGAGGGCATGACCCACAAAGAGACCGCTCGCTATTTACGGATATCCACAAGCTCTGTACAAAAACACATGGCGATGGCCCTCGCCAGGATCGGCAAGGCGCTTGATCCGGGCTTAGAGGATTAGGCCTTGTGTACGATAAAAAGTAATAAGGTAACCAGACAAAACCGTGAATGCTTCCCCACAACGTATCGACCCGGTAGAGCGCGAAGCAGCCGATTGGGTGACGCGCCATCGTCAAGGACAGCTATCGGCGCGTGAGCTACAGGCTTATCGCCGCTGGCTGGCGGCTGACCCTGTGCATGCCGCTGCCGCTGAGCGGGCCGATCGTGCCTGGCAGGCTACCGCGCAGCTCAAACAGCGCAGCGGTTATGTCAAGCCGCAGCGCCCTGCGCGCCGTAGCTGGTTGCAGATGCCGCTGGCCACCGGCAGCGCCGCAACAGCCCTGGCTCTGGGTTGCTGGATGCTGCTGGCACCACCCTTCTGGCTACAAGCGCTGAGCAGCGACTATCACACCGGTTTTGGTGAAATCCGTCAGATCACCCTGGCGGACGGCAGTCAGGTTGAACTGGGCAGCCACAGCATTCTCAACCTTGCCTACGACGAGCAGACCCGTCTGGTCCGCCTGACACAGGGTGAGGCGGTATTCACCCCCGCGCCGGTGACGGAACAGGAGCGGCGGCCTTTCACCGTCCGGACCGCCGGTGCAGACATCACCGCGCGTGGCACGCGCTACCTGGTAGGTGTCGGCGATAATCGCGAAGGTTGGGTGGGTGTGCTGCAGCACCAGGTCGAAGTCGACCTGAGCCATCGCGAGCTCAATGATGCAGCCGGCTCGGCACTGCTGGACCAGGGCAAGAGCCTGCGCTTCAGCCCGACCTCGGGCCTGCTGCCGCTGAACATCAGCCCTGATGAGCTAGCCAGCTGGCAGGAAGGACGCCTGGTATTCCAGCGTGAATTGCTGGCGGATGCGGTGGCGCGGATCAACCGCTATCGATCCGGCCTGGTCCTGGTCAAGGGCGAGGCGCTACGCAAGGTGCAGATCAGTGCGGTGATGCGCCTGGACAACCTCGACGACGCTCTCAAGCGCCTGGCCGCACAAGCTCATGCACGCATTATCGATCTGCCAGGACTCACGCTGATCTACTGAATGCCCCGGCCCGCCTGAGCAAAACAAAAGAGCGTATAAAAATACAAACAATTAGATCATAACGATCTATCGCGTTTTTGCGCCTTCCCCGTTCTTACTACACGTAAATAAATCTTATTTGCTTTTAGTGAGGCCGGTTTTGCAAACGCAAGAACACAACAAGAAGCGCACGGCATCAACGCGCACCCGCCTGAGCCTGGGCGTACAGCTCGCCGTTCTGGCGTTGATCACCGATGCAGCCACGCTCGGTACCGTGCAGGCCAGCCCGGTCGAAAGCGCAACCCATGCCCCGTCCCAGGGCAACTATCACACCTTCAACGTGCCAGCGCTGGCGCTGGATGAGGCACTGGTGCTGCTGGCCCGCCAGGCCGGTGCCGAGCTCTACATCGGTAGCAGCAACCTGGCTGGCGCCTATGGCAACCCGGTCCACGGCCGTCTTTCCCTGGAGGCCGCACTGCAGCAGTTGCTGGCCAATCAAAACGTCACCTACAGCCTGGCCGGCCAGCCTGATCGACCGGTCATCCAGGTGCAATCGGCGTCGGGTTCGGCAGCCCTGAACGATGGCGACCTGCACCCCACCTACGTGCACGGCATGGAGTACAAGGAGTCCCGCGACGAAAAGGGCTACAACGACATCTACGACCAGGACATCTCCACGGTCTACGCCGGCAAGGAACAGATCGAACGCTACAAGGGCGCCGCCCCCGCCGACCTGTTCAAGGGCATGCTCAACGTCTACAGCGGTGACGCCCGCAACAGCGGCGCCCTGGACCCCAACATCCGCGGCATCCAGGGCCCGGGTCGGGTACCGCTGACTATCGATGGTACCGAACAGGCGCTGACGGTTTATCGCGGCTACCTGGGCGCCAATAACCGCAACTACATCGACCCCAACCTGATCGGCAGCATCAAGGTCATCAAGGGGCCGAACCTGGAGCGCAACGTCTACAGCGGCGTTGGCGGCGCGGTAGTGGCCAGCACCCTGAATGTCGATGATGTGCTCAAGGAAGGCCTCGAGTACGGCGGCGAATTCAAGATCGAGGGCAGCAACAATTCGGTGTCGCCGAAATTACCGACGCTGATGACCGGGCAGATGCCGCCCCCGGACTACCCGCACCTCCCGATCTCTTCCTACTTCGACCCTTCGCTGTACAAACAACCGCGCACCAGTAGCAGCAACGACCTGCTGTCCAGTGACGATTATGCCTATCGCCTGGCCTTGGCCACCCGCCAGGAAAAGTTCGAACTGTTGACTGCCTATGCCTACCGGGAAAAAGGCAACCACTACGCCGGCAAGAACAAGAGTGACTTCTATTCCTCCGCAAAGAAGGTCAACGGCCGCTGGGATTACATCCCCAACCTGGCGACCATCTACAAGCCGGGCGATGAGGTGCCCAACACCTCGAGCAAGATGGAGTCGTGGCTGGGTAAAGCCAAATTCAAGATCGATGAAGGCCAGTCCCTGGAGTTCGGCTACCGCGACACCGATTCGCTGTACGGCGAAATCCTGCCGTCGCGAATCTCGTTCTTTAGCCCCGACACCCTCTATGACGCCACCACCCACGGGGTGCCACAGTGGCCGCTAAGCCATGTGCAAAGCAAAGCCTACAACCTGGAATACAAGCTCAAGCCCGAGGGTAACCCGTGGGTGGATTTCTACTCCAATCTCTGGGCGACCAATACCCGCAGCGATACCTACAGCAGCGGCGGTGTTCCCAATCAGACCACAGCTGATGATCCGGCCTTCAGAAACACCGCAGTGGCAAATGCCAAGCACGACCGTGTCGGTCTGACAGCCAGCAACAAGTTCAAACTGCATGACAGCCTCGATCTGACCCTGGGCGGTAGCTACCAGCACGAGAAGCTGAGTTCCAACGACGACTACTACGACCCTGCGATCGGTACTGCGCTGCGCATGTACCCGCGGGCGGGACGCCGGGAAGAGCAGGAGTACAACTTCAATTTCGATTGGCGACCGGTGACCTTTGCTCGTTTTAACGCCGGGATGCGTTACTCCTCTTATTGGGCCTTTGATGATTATCTGGATGAACTTCAAGGCAACAGCGGTATTACCACGCAGACCGAACAAACCGGCCGAAGAGTTTACTACACCACCCGTAAAGAGCTGAACGACAGCGAGTGGCAAGCGGCCGTTGATCAAAAGATCAAAGACTATCAAATTTTCTGGGATGTCTTCGGCACACCTGAAGCAGAGCGCCTGGCAGATATTGAGTCATTCAAACAAACTACCTCGCGCATCCAGGTAATTCAGAAGCAAGGAGATTGGGCACATAATGGCAAAGGTAAATACGCCCGCAGCAATAACCCCTGCGTTAACTTCCAGGGCTCACGCGAAGAGCTCATTTCTTGCAGCAGCTCCAGTTATGGCCATGGCGAAGTAGATGAGAACGGCAACCCCGTAGGCTACGATAAAGATGTCAGCGCAAAGCACCAGAAAGACCATGGCTGGACACCTACGCTTTCTGCGACTTTCTACACTTCTGAAAATGGCCGGATCTACCTTCGTTACAGTGAAGCGCTTCGCTACCCAAGCATGTTCGAAAGCACCCTCGGTTTCTCCTCTTCAATCAATTCATGGGGACTTGAGCCAGAACATGCGCATAACTACGAAGCCGCTTATATCCATAACCTATCAGGTTTGGGTGGCAGTGAAATTGCCGACATCAAACTGAGTTACTACCACAACACCACCAAAAATGTGATCGAGCGCAGCCCGCAGATGCGCTTCGACAATCTGGAAAAGCAGACCACTGCCGGGCTGGAACTACAAGGCCGTTACGATAATGGCCGCGTGTTCACCGACTTGAGCGTCGCCCATGTCCTGAAAAATAAAGTCTGTGATGAAAACTCGGCAATCACCATCGACCCAACGGGCTCTTCACCCAACTGCGTGGATGACGGCTTTGTCGGCGGCTATCTGGTTGGCATGGCAATGCCGGAATGGTCGGCGAATCTCGGGCTGGGGGCACGGTTCCTTGAGCGTAAACTTGAAGTTGGCGGACGGGCTATTTATTACCGTCAACACGAAAGCAAGTTCTATAAAAACTATGGCAATGAAGCCATGGTCAGTTATTACCTGAATACCCCTATGTCGTGGGACAAAATCGTAACTTACGACGCGTACATAAATTACAAACTGACTGCCGACGCTTCCATCGAGTTGACCGGCACCAACTTGAGCAACCTCTATTACATCGATCCGCTCACTCGCTCGGCCATGCCTGCGCCCGGACGGACGTTGAAAATCGGCTTTACCACTACTTTCTAACGTTGGAGGCACTACATGGGAGGCTGACAAACTGTTTAGCAAGCGCTTGACGTGTTGAATTAATTTTAATTACTCAATGGATGAAAAAATGAAAGTTTTCAACTACACCGTACTGGCAGTGGCACTCTTTGGTCTGGCTGGCGTTGCTCAAGCAGACTCTGCTTCTGGTCAAAGTTACACCGGCGCTATCGTCGTTGGCGGCACTGGCGCTTCGACTCCAAATCACCCAAGTTCCCCGGGTGTTCCGGCGGTCGGCGTCACAGCCTTTTACAACGGCGCAAAAGTCCCCTTCAGCGGTTTGAAAGGCATGGTGCCCACGGATGCTCAAGGGGTTACTACCATCACCCCGGCCATGATGCCCCCCTCCCATTCGGCTTTGGGTAACTTTGACTTCAAACAAGTAGCCAGCCAGCAAGTGTACTTCGGCGAATGGTCGCAAAACGGCACCCACAACGACCCGACCCGCGTCGTTTACTACTCCGGCGACACCGCCGGTCGCGTACTGCCAACCTCCAGCGTGACCTACGCAGTGCAAGGCATCAACAACTACTCCGGCGCCAACTTGCTGTCCGGCAACCTGACCGCGTCCTTCGGCACAGCATCGCCAACACTGAGTGGTTCGTTGAGCAACAGCGCCATGAAAGTTTCGCTGGCAGCCAACATCAATACGGCTAACGCCAGCTTCAGTGGCGCAGCCCAAGCGCTGAACCCGACCACCAACACCGAGCTGGCAAAAGGCACCACCCAAGGCAGCTTCTTCGGCGCAGGCGCCAACGCATCGCTGGCGGGTATCGCCAAATTCTCCGATCGTAACTACGACACCGCTTTCGGTGGCGTTAGCAAGTAAGTAGCGGGTTGATCCTGAAGTAGCACCATCGAGCAAGTGCCTGAGCAGTCAGGCACTTGCTTTTGGCGCTTTGAAGCGACTCTGAGAGCCTGGTAATGCCCCAGTCCTATTGCAAGCGATCCCTCACACTGCACCTTGTGCCCTTTTCTCTGCTGATGTTTTCGAGCCCTGCGCTACTCGCGGCGGATCAGGACACCAGCCTGCGTCTGAACCAGACCATCGAGTACCGCGCCAACCAGCAAGAGCGCGAGTTTCTCAAGGATGAACTGCCCAACGACACCGCCGCGCCGCTGTTGAACATCGATGGCCAGGACTACAGCGTTGGCAACAACCTCGATGAACTGGGCCGCGCGGTGTACCTGTCCATCGAGCGCCAGCAATGGCTGCACGCCAAGGATTATCTGAAACGCTACACCGCGCTGCCCGGCCACGACCTGATGCTCAGCGCCTATGCCAATGGCGCCCTGGCCCGCGCCGAAGGAAACCTCGAGCAGGCCGAGGACTACTACCGCCAGTTGCTGGCCATGCAGTCCGACTTCCTCCCCGGCCGCCTGGAGCTGGCACGGGTGCTGTTCGAGAATCGCAAGGATCGCGAGTCCACCGTCGCGTTCCAGCAGATCAGTAGCAGCCTCAGCCCCTCGGATGCGCAGGCCATGGGCCTGGGCAAGACCGTCGACAGCTTTCTCCAGGCCCTTGACCACCGCGAGGATTGGCAAGGCTCCTTTGCCATCGGCCCGATCTGGAGTGACAACCTCAACCAGTCCTCCGAAAGTAGCTTTACCTACCGTATGGAAACCTCGGAAGGCACCTACCTGATCACCCGCGCACTGCCCAAGGCGGTGTCTGCCCATGGCGCGGATTACGAGGGTACGTTGAACAAGCGCGTGGCCATCAGCGGTCACCATGGCGTGTTCATGCGCTCATTGCTCTACGGCCAGGCCTATGACAAGCAGAGCAAGTACAACGAAGGCACACTGATCAACAACGCCGGCTACAGCTACCACGACGCCCGCAACCAGTACGCCTTCGGGCCCTCGTTCGAGTTCAATACGATTGGCGACGACGCCATGTACAGCGCCTGGGGCCTGCGCGGTGAATGGATTCACAACCTGTCGGCCACACGCATGTTCAAGCTGGAAGGCGACTACAAGGACATGGCCTACAAGCACGACATCAACAGCAATCTGGACGGCGATGTCAGCTCGGTTTACGCCACCCTGTGGCAAGCCCTGCCGCAGCAATGGACGCTGTTTGGTGGTGTGGACCTCACCGACCGCAACAGCCAGGACCGCACCGCGGCCTACTTGCAAAAAGGCCTGCGCCTGGGGGTCGCCAAGGACTTCGGTATCGGCGTCAGTGCCGTGCTGTTCGCCTCGTATCGCAAGCGCCAGTACGATGCCTACAGCGCCATCCTCGACGCCCGGCGCAACGAAGACGAGCAAAGCTACACCTTCATCCTGCGTGCCCCGCGCCTGGCGGTGCAGGACATCGTTCCGAGCCTGACGGTCAAGTACAACAAGGTCCAGAGCAACATCGACTGGCTGTACTCCTATGACAAGAACAGCATCAGCCTGAAGCTGGAGAAGCAGTTTTAGCCTGGGGTTCCTTTCAAGGGTGCTCAAGGGAAACGCGGGTGATCCACGGCGTGTAGTGCTCGACCTTGATCGGCAAGCTGCGCGCCAACAGCCGCAGCGCCCGTTGACTGTCATCGGCGGGCAGCACGGCAGTGATTCGCAGCAATTGCATGTCCTTGGCGTTAAATATCAGGTAGCCCGAATGATTGCGTGCCAGGCGCTCGAGCACCTGGTCCAGGGTTTGTTCGCGCACCAGCAATTGATGTTGCTCCCAGGCCTGCTCAAACCCTGCGGCCTCAACAGACTGCAATGGGCCGGGCCCTGCAGCATCGAAACGTAGCTCCTGACCGGCCCGGACCGCTACGCGCTTGCCGCCGCTATCGACTTCGCTGGCCGATTCGAGCATCACCACACGGCTGGCGTCAGGTAACTGCTCTACAACGAAACGGGTCCCCAGCGCACGGACACTGCCGTACTCGGTCAGAACCAGGAAAGGCCGCGCGGCATCTTTGACCACGTCCACCCATATCTCCCCTTGCAACAGGCGCACGGTGCGACGTTGACCGTCGAACTGCAGGTCGACGGCCGAGCTTCCGTCAAGGCTGATACGACTGCCATCGGGTAACTGCTGCGTGCTCCATTCGCCGCTATTGGTACGGATGTCGGCGAACAGATAAGACGGCGGAAACTGCTGCAACGCCAAGCCCACCGGCAATAGCATCAATGCGGCCAGCGCCAGCGCTTTGATGGGCGCCCGGCGGGCTCGCCGCCGGGCAATACTGTCGAGGGCCACGCGCACAGGTTCGCGCGGCAAATCGCGCCGTGCTGCAAGGCTGCCCTGCAACCGCTCGATCGCCTCCAGGTGCTCAGGATCGGCGTCGAGCCAGTCCCGGAAGGCATTGCGCAGGGCCGCATCGACGTCACCGTCCAGGCGCACCAGCCATTCGGCGGCCTCTTGCAGCACTCGTGCAGAAGGAGATTTCATGGCGCAAGATTCTTTATAAGAATGATTCTACGTTAATGCGCCTCACGCACGCCGTGCACTCCTGCCTTCAACGCACGTTGGCCAACACCACCGCCAGCCCCAGACCTATCAAGGCCACACCGATCACTCGATCAACCAGCAGTTGCCGATCAAGCATGACCCGGCGCAAGGACGTCGAAGAGAAGAACAGCGCGACCAGACTGAACCAGATCCAGTGGGCCACGGACATAAACAGCCCATAGCCAAGACTGGTCGCCAGCGAACTGCCCGGCTGCACTACCTGAGTGTAGGCACTGACCACGAACAGCATGGTCTTGGGATTGAGGGCGTTGGTCAGAAATCCCGAGCGAAAGGCGGCAAACACCCCAAGGTGGGTGGCAGGCGCATCGCCTTCAAGGGAAATGCGTGTGGTGTTGGTCAGGGATTTGTAACCCAGGTAGATCAGGTAACCCGCCCCCAGCACCTTCATCGCCAGAAACAATGACGGGGTCTGGCTGATGATCAGGGCAATGCCCAGCACCGTGTACAACACATGTACCTGCACCCCCAGGGCGATGCCCAGCGCCGCAGATAAACCGGCGCGGCGGCCGAAGGCGAAACTGCTGCGGGTAACCATGGCAAAGTCCGCGCCCGGGCTGATCACCGCCAGAACGGTGAACACGGCAACGGCAATGAGTTCGTTCACGAAAAGCTCCTCGATCTGCTAGGAAATCGCACAGATACCTCTGTACGACGCCATTATCGAAAGCTTCGTATACAACAAAAAGCGATTTATAGTGCGCTAAATCCGCTAGTTTTTCTCACAGACATGAAACTTCCAGCCCTCTCCGCCTTTCGCTATTTCGACGTTGCCGCGCAGACCCAAAGCTTTGTGCGCGCCGCCGAGTTACTGAACGTCACCCATGGCGCCGTAAGCCGTCAGGTGCGCCTGCTGGAAGAATCTTTGGGGGTGGAATTGTTCGAGCGGCGCAATCGCGCGATCTTTCTCACACCGGCCGGTCGTGCCTTGCACGGCACCACTCTGTCAGTCTTCGAACAACTGCAAGGCGCGGTGTATCGCCTGCAACAACAAGCACGCGAGAACGTACTGGTGCTGTCTTGCGAGCCGACCATCGCAATGAAATGGCTGATTCCACGCCTGCCGGCCTTTCATGCCGCCCATCCGGATATACACCTGCACCTGGTAGCGGCCGGTGGCCCTGTCGATTTCGCCCGCAGTGGCGTCGATCTGGCGTTGCGCCGCGATGACTTTCGCTGGGAAGCCGACCTGCACGCCGTGAAAATCTGCGACGAATGGGTTGGCCCAGTAAGCAACACCGGGTTGGCCTTGCCGGACCAGGGCCTGGAAGGCCTGCGTTTACTCCACAGCGCATCACGCCCCAGTGCCTGGAACACCTGGCTGCGTGTGACGGGTGAATCCATCAAGGACAACAGTCGCGCCGATTACGAACATTTCTATCTGTGCATCCAGGCTGCCGTGGCCGGGCTCGGCGTGGCCATGGCTTCATTCCTGATGGTTCAAGACGAGATCGATAGCGGCCAGTTGCAAGCGCCGCGCAGCTTCGTCCGGGATCAATCGGCATACTATCTACTGTGCCCGCACGCCATGGCCGACGACGACAACTGCCGACGCTTCGCCCAGTGGGTCAGCGCCGAGGCCGAGGCGTGCCTGGCTCATTTGCTTTGAGGTTTGTCGCCAACTGACAAGGCGCAAAATGAGGAACGGGCGCTGAAATCCCCTCCCCAGGTGCGAAAGCCTGCCGTGTCGATATGAATGCGGCCCGAAGGGTAACGGCCCAGGCCCATGTTCCAGGCCTTGCCCTGGGTCTGCCAGAACTGGCACAGCGGGTTGGGATCGGCCCAGGGCGGCAGCAACAGATCAACCGCGAACGCCCGGGCATGCGCACTACCAATGGCACCACCGGCGCAGCGATTCAAACGTGGATCGCGGTAGGTCGAGACCACTTCATAACGCTTCAATACACCCTGATCACCCAGGGTCTTGAGCAATTGCAGGGTCGAGCGCACCGCCGACCACTGCGCCGCTGGCGCTACCGCAAAAGGCTGTGCCGAGCACAAGCGCCAGTCACTGGCCGAGCGCAGCAACTGATAGATCGGCACCACGCCATACAGCCGCGCATCCACCAGCATCTGCCGAAAGGCCCGCGTCTCATGGTCGCCGGCCCACTGAGCAAACATGTACAGATCGCGCTCATCGGCCTGTGCCTGGCAAGTGCTCAGCAGCGCCAGTAAAAATCCTGCAGGGATACCCGCCTTGCACCACGTGCCCATCAGCAACCTCTCCTTCCCAATCCCCGGGAAACCTCTCCACTATGGCATCCCTCCCGCTGCTGGGAGGCACTGACAAGGAGTTAAGCATGTACACGAGAGTACGATTGGCCTTGGGCCTGGCGGCCCTGGCCTGCAGTGCAGCGGCCCAGGCCGATGCCCAGCTGGACATGGGCAACCAGGAACGCGTAACCCGGTTGTTCGCCTTTCCCAATAACTGCAATGTCATCTGTTTTCGCGACTGGACCCTGGAGCAGACCGTCGAGCATTATCTGACCCAGAGCCTGCAGCGCGATGGCTACCCTGCCGCCAGGGTGCGTGTCAGCCGCGACAACGACAACCTGCATGCCGAAATCCAGGGCGTACCCAGTGATTACAGCAAACCACTGGAGGCGCTGCTCGACACCGGCGAGCTGGCCTATCAAGGTGCCAGCCGCCTGAACAGTGAAGGCAAATGGGCCTACAACTGGAACCTGTTCCTGCCCCTGGGCATGGCCCTGGAAAACCGCCGCAGCATCGAACTGCTGCACTTCCCGCCAGACTACTCACTGACCCAGGCCCAGGACTACCTGCGCTCCAACACCAGCGACCGCTGGGCAACGCTGCTGACCCTCAACGGCGTCCCCGTCGAGCACACGCCGGCCTATCAGACCATTGTCGATATTGCCCCGATCGCCGCACCTGCCAGCGCCGGCAAGGATCTGCAAGGGGTGTATGAATACTTCGAGGAGTATCAGCTGCGCATGGTCCGCGAGGTCACGCGCACCGCCAGTGGCACCACACTGCCCATGGTCGCATTCGGCTCACCGGTACGCAGCTGGATCGAGCAGCAGTACGGGCCCAAGCTCAACGTGCTGGGACTGGTCAGCATCAGCCCGCAAGCCGGACAACAGGTGCCGGTGCTGGGTGCCAATCACCCCAGCGCAATCTGGTATGCCGCCGACAAAAACAACTATGGCGGCGATGAGGACAAGGCCGACCAGGCGGGCTTGAAGATGATGGGACAGGACTTGAGTGCTGCCTGCTGGCAGGCGGGAATGGGCCGTAACCCGAACGCGGATGCCAGGGCGACGCTGGGGGCCTGTACGCAGAAGTGGCAGGTGACAGCGAAGAAGCAGACCTGTGAACTGTATTTCCGCACGGTTGCCAAGATGACGCCTGAGCAGGCAAAGACCAAGTGCAATACCGGGGTGATCACGCGGACGCTGCGCGAACTACAAAAAATTTGAGGTGAAGCCATCGCCGGCAATGTCGGCGATGGGCCGCAGCACACTCGATGCAGCGCTGAGATCAGTCCTGCGGACGCAAGCGATACTGCGGCGGCAACTGGTCCAGGCCACTGATGGTCGCATTCAGGCTCTTCCAGCGACCGTCCTTGATGCCGTAGATGCAGCCATGAACCGACAGGCTCTGGCCGCGGTGCCAGGCATTCTGGACGATGGTGGTGTGACCGACGTTGGCCACCTGCTGGATCACATTCAGCTCGCACAGACGGTCAACGCGCTCTTCCTCGGTCGCCAGCTGTGCCAGCTCCACGCGCTTTTCATAGTACAGGTCGCGTATCGAGCGCAGCCAACCGTCGATCAGGCCCAGCTGGCGGTCCTGCATCGAGGCCCGTACTCCACCGCAACCGTAATGCCCGGTCACCAGAATGTGCTTCACCTTGAGCACATCCACGGCGTACTGGATCACCGACAGACAGTTCAGGTCGGTATGCAGCACCACGTTGGCCACGTTGCGGTGCACGAACAGGTCACCCGGGAGCATGCCGACGATTTCGTTGGCTGGCACCCGTGCATCGGAACAGCCGATCCAGAGGAACTCCGGCGTCTGCTGGCGGGCGAGCTTGGCGAAAAAATCCGGATCTTCCTGTTTGATCGCATCGGCCCAGCGTGCGTTGTTATCAATCAGTTCTTGTAGATCGTGCATGTTCGCTTCTCATCAGGTGGATGTTGCCTGGCTACAGTGACGCTCGCTTACTCGAACAAGGTACAGGCCATGACCAGCGCATCTTCGCGACCACCGGCAACCGGGTAGTAGTCACGGCGCCGACCGATTTCATTGAAACCGTAACGCTCGTACAGGCGATACGCCGACTGGTTGCTGGCGCGCACTTCAAGGAAGCACTCACGGCCGTTCATCGCGTAGGCGCGTTTCATCAGCTCTTCCAGCAGGCGCAAGCCCAGGCCGCGGCCCTGGCTCTCCGGCTTGACGGTGATGTTGAGCAGGTGCGCTTCGTCGATGATGACGTTGATCACCCCGTGCCCCACCTGTTGTTCGCCTTCGAACATCAGCCAGATTTCATAAGACTTGAGCCCGTCGAGGAAAATCCCCCGGGTCCAGGGGTGACTGAAGGCGGCGTATTCAATCTTCAGTACAGCATCCAGATCCGCCTCGGTCATCCGGCGGAAGCTGATTGTGTCACTCATCGCGTGGTTTCCAGCGCGCCATCAGCCGGCGCATGGCTTGCCAGACGTCCGCCTTGCGTTGCGGCTCGTCCATCAACAGTTCGAGGCCCGGCAAGGCCCAGGCAGTGCCCAGCCCTTCAACCGGCAACTCGCGGTAATAAGCGTCGGCGTCTACTTCACCGGCAAAACGCACGGCGGGCAGGCCAATCAGCCATATGCAGACACAGGGCGTCTCTTCAAGCCGGGCCTGAATGAAGCCCTGGACAAAATCGGTTGCCGCCTGCGGCCCCTGGTCGAGGTTGCCGCGTACCAGCAACGGCCAACGCACCGGTTCGCCGATGATCTGCGGGCTGTCGGGCAAACCGGCAGCGCGGAGCATGTCTTTGAGCAACAGGTACGAGGGGTCACGGCTCTGGAACGGCTGGCCGGTAGCCAGCTCCACCAACAGCAGGCAACTGCCGGCACGCAGCAATTGCAGGGCGAAACGTGGCGGTGGTACCACCACCGGCTTGGCGACTAGCGGAGCCGCTTCAGCGTCTTCAGTCGACTTGCTGGCGGCCTTGGGCGCACTACCAGGGCGTGGAATCTCGATTTTCGGCCGCTCGCCACTGCGCGCCACAGGAGCACTGACCGCCACCCGGGGCTGCTCCGCCGGCGGCGCGTCGAACTCGGGCACGACCTCGGGCGCCAGCGGCAGCAACAGCTCCGGGCGCGACGGGGCGGCGAACGGCAGTTCGGTACGCGGCAGCCAGTGCACCACTTGCATGGCGTTGAGGTAAGCGCGGCGGCGGGACTCGATTAACAAGAAGGATCGGCCATCTGTGGATAAGTCAGGGCCGATATTCTAACGTTGTTCGCCGCTCGGCGCCGCTGTTGATCGGCAGAAAACCGCCCGACAGCAGCTTCAAGCGATCAGGGGGTGAATCGACAGGCGCCTGATGCAGTACAATCGGCGCTTTTATTTGGCAACGAGTCGACCCGCCAATGATCGAACCCAAGCGCGTCCTGCGCGCCCTAGCCGAACACTGGGCCTTGCTTGAGCCGTTGTGCGAGCGCTTCGACGGGGGCACCCTGAGCCTCGCCGAGCTGCGTCAGCAACTGGCCAACCAGCAGTTGGAGAGCACGCCCCAGGACATCACCAGCCTGCTCGACGTCTGGATCCGCCTGGATATCCTCGTGCCGGTGGCGAAAAGCCCCAACCGCTTCGAGCTCAATGCGCAGATCCACGACTTCCTCGCCTACCTGCGCCGCGAACACCGCCTGGGCCTGTGCCTGGAGATCGAGGCCTACCTGCGCCATCTGGAGCGCCTGGCCGGGCACATCCAGGACGCCTTCGAGATTCGCGATGGCAACGACCTGGCGCGCCAGCTGCGCCTGCTCGACATGCGCGTACGCGATGTCCTGAAAAAACTCGACAACGACGAGCAGGCGCTGGTCGCCGTGGCCGAACGGGCCAAGACCAGCGACCGCCAGATTCCGCTGCGCCAGCGTTATGCCGAAGTCCTGGCGACCTGGGACGAATACGTCGAGCCGATGATCCAGCTGGTCAATGCCGACGGCGCCTTCGAACAGGGCGTGCGCAAGGTCGAAACCGTGCTGCTGCGTCTGCTCGGCGAGCAAGCCCGCCTCGGCCACCTGGTCGATGACGACATGCTGCTGCGCACCCATGCGCGCATCCTCGAGATGCAGACCAGCGCCCAGCTGACCCTGCGCCATGCCCGCGAACTGCTGCTGCCGCTGCGTGAAGAAGCCCGCCGCCACAACGCCGTGACCCGTGGTGCCGCCCTGGCGCTCTCGGTGATCCGCCGCAAGGGCCTGGATGCAGTGCCGCAGGCGGCCATGCCGATGTTCACCCGGCCGCAAAGCACTTTCCTCGGCAGTGCCAGCCAGGTCGAAGCCTATGTGTATGCCCTGGCCCGCTTCGAGCCCAAGCCGGCCAAGTTCCCCAAGGCGCACAAGAGCCACAAGGGCGAAGCCCCGCGTGCGCCGCGCACAGTCAAGGAAATGCTCGAGCGCTGCGAAGGCGCCCTGCCGCTGCCGGACCTGATGGTCTGGCTGCTGGAGCAGGAGCCCGAAGGCGCCACCGACGAATTGCTGTACTGGTTCTCGCGCCTGTCGCGGGAAAAACGCTTTAGCCGTGAGCGCCTCGAACGCCGCGAATACATCACCCGCGAACACCTGGTCAGCCTGCGCTCCTTCGCCCTGACATCGAGCCGCGAACCATCGCCTGAGCCTACTGCGAGCCCTGCCCATGCATCTTGATCTTTCCGAACTGCCTCAGCTCGCACCGATCTTCCGCGAGCTGTTCAAGGGCTTCCACATCAGCCGCCGCGACCCGGAGCTGTACGCCCAACTGTCGAACTTCCAGGATCAGTACCGCGGCCTGTTCAAGGCCCTGGGTTTTGAACTGGTGTGCGACACCCGTGGTTTCTACTACTTCGTCCCGGACCTGGCCGCCGCACAGGTCAACAAGACCGCCCAGCGTCTGTCGCTGTTCACCTTCATCCTGGTTGAGCACCTGGCCGACCAGGGCCGCGACCCGATGTCGGTCCTTGATGGCGGCAGCCTCGGTCGCGATGAACTGCCGTCGATGCTGGAGAAGTACCGCGACCTGTTCATTCAGGCCGAAGTGCAAACCCCGGACGAGCTGGAAGAAAAGATCATGCGCCGCATGACCCAGCTCGGCTTTGCCCACGAGGAAAACGGCATCTACCGCTTCCTGCCGCCGATGCACCGCTTCCTCGACGTATGTCTGTCGGTCCAGCAGGACCGCGACCTGGCCGCCAGCCTGCACAGCGCCCTGCCGCTGCCAACGCCGGTGCTGGTCGAGGAAGAGAATCCCGAAGAGCTGAACCGTACCGACGACCCGCTCGACCTCAGCCCGTTCGAAGAAAGCGAAGAAGACGCCTTGGCCCGCGCCATCGCCGAAGAGCAACAGGAGATTGATGCATGAGCCAGGAACGCTACGGCATTCGCCGCTTCGCACTGCTCAACACCGCCGGCTACAGCCTTGGCCTGTTCCCCCTGGAACACCCGCTGTCGGTCTACGGTGCCAACAACCTGGGCAAGAGTGCCTCGATCAACGCCCTGCAGTTCCCGATTCTGGCACGCATGTCGGACATGAGCTTCGGCAAGTACAGCCTGGAGCAGTCGCGCCGCTTCTACTTCGCCAGCGACACCAGCTACATCCTCTGCGAAGTCAACCTGCCTCACGGCCCGCACGTGATCGGCGTGGTCGGCCGTGGCCCGGGTGGTGGTTTCGGTCACCAGTTCTTCGCCTATGCCGGCGAACTGGACCTGGCGCACTACCAGAAAGACGACACCTGCCTGCGCCAGAAAGAACTGTTCAGCAACCTTGAGCGTAACGGCCTCAAAGCCTACGAACTCAAGCCCGATGAACTACGACGCCTGCTGGTCGGCGGCCATACCACGATCCCGCTCGACCTCACCCTGATCCCGCTGCGCTCCACCAGCGAGCAGAGCCTGAAGACGTTCCGCGCGCTGTTCATCAACCTGCTGCACATGCGTGAAATCACCGCGGCCAAGCTCAAGCAACTGTTCCTCGATGCTTTCGAGCACAGCCTGCGTTCGGGCAGTGTCGACTACATCGCCGCCTGCGAAGAAGCCTTCCGCGACGTGCGTCGTATGGAACAGGACTACAACTCGCTGGTCGCAGCCGGCCCGCTGGTCGAGGCCCTGGCCAATGGCGTGACCCAGCGCGATATCCTGCGCGGCAAGCTGCATCGCCTGTCGCCATTGCTCGACTCGCTGCTCGGCACCTGGCAGGACTACGCCAGCGCCCGTAAAGAAGAGCTGGTGATCCAGGCCGAGCACTACAAGAACGAGCAGGACAGCCTGCAGAACGACCAGCGCGGCGGCACCCAGGAGCTGATGCGCCTGGAACGCGAAATCACTGGCGTACAACGCTGGCTCGGCGAACTGTCAGTGCTCAAGCACCGCTTCGCCCTGGTCGATGACGTCAAGGTTCTGGAACAGCAACTGCTGGCCGCCAAGGACGCTCACGACGAACTCGCCGGTGCCCTGGCGCAGTCCCGCCAGTTCAGCGCCGAAGACCTCGAAGAGCGTCTGCGCGATCTGGAAAAACGCCTGAAGTCGGTCAAGCAGCAGCTCGACCACGCCGACAACAACAGCTACGCCCGCCTGCGCGAAGAGTTCTCACAACAGGACGTCGAGCGCCTGATGCGCTTGTTCAACGGCGCACTGTTCAGCCTGCCGCTGGGCGAGCGCGGCATCGAACTGGATGACAGCGACGTCTGGGTCAAATCCCTCGAAGCGGTGCTCGACGGCTTCAAAGGCGAGCGTTTCGAAGCACCAGGCCTGTCCATCGACCTGTCGCACATCGAGCCGCCTGCCCTGCAGGCCCTGGCCGACCGAGCTGCCCTGCGCGACCAGAAGGAACGTCTGGAGAAAGAGCTCAAGCAGCTCAAGACCCAGCAAGCAGTGGCCGCCGACCGCGCCGCGAGCAAGACCCAGACCGAAGCCCTGTACCAGCAGGTACTGGACGCGCAAAAGGCCCTGGAGGACTTCCGCCGCAGCCAGACCCTGGCCGCCGAGGAAGGCGACAAGCTCGAACAGCTGGCGCAGATGGAAGCCGCCCAGGACGAACTGAAGCGCTCCAGCGACGCCTTCACCGAACGCGTCCAGCAACTGTCGGCCAAGCTGCAACTGGTCGGCCGCCAGATCGCCGACATGGAAGCCAAGCAACGCACTCTCGACGACGCCTTGCGCCGTCGCCAGTTGCTGCCGGCCGACCTGCCGTTCGGCACGCCGTTCATGGAGCCGGTCGACGATTCCATGGATAACCTGCTGCCCCTGCTCAACGACTACCAGGACAGTTGGCAAGGACTGCTGCGGGTCGACGGCCAGATCGAAGCGTTGTACGCCCAGGTGCGCCTCAAGGGTGTGGCCAAGTTCGACAGCGAAGACGACATGGAACGCCGCCTGCAGCTGCTGATCAACGCCTACTCGCACCGCACCGAAGAAGCCCTGACCCTGGGCAAGGCGCGCCGCGCGGCAGTGACCGACATCGCCCGGACCCTGCGCAACATCCGCAGCGACTACGACAGCCTCGAGCACCAGCTGGCGCTGTTCAACCGCGAGATCAACAAGCGTCAGGTGTCCAACCTGGAGAGCTTCCGCATCGTTCTGGCACCGAACAAGGAAGCGCTCAAGCACATCGACCAGATCATCCACAGCGCCGGCCAGTACGAAGAAGGCGAGACCCTGTCGGTATTCGACCTGAGTGCCAGCGCCGAGCAGGACAACAAGAACGAAGAGGCCAAGGAGTACCTGGCGCGCCTGGTAGCGGCCAACCACAACCAGCTGGGCTTGAAGGACTTGTTCGAACTGGCCTTCGAAATCACCAAGGTCGGTGGTCAGCCGGTGATCCACACCGACATCGACGGTGCGGCGTCCAACGGCACCACCATGACCATCAAGGCGCTGACCAACATGTACTTGTTGCTGCACCTGATGGACCGCGACCTGGCCGGCCGGGTGCGCCTGCCGTACTACCTCGACGAAGCCGCCGACATCGACGAACGCAACCAGGCGGCACTGCTGGAAACCAGCCTGCAGCTGGGCTTCGTACCGATTCTGGCGAGTGTGAAGCCACAGGTCTCGGCGCATGTCGCCATCGACCTGGAAGGCGGCAGCGGGCCGAACGGGATCTACATCGACGAGGCCGACTGGAAATACATCAGCCGTCGGGATGTGGAGAAAGCGGTGGTGCGCAAAGAAGAAGAGGAAGAAGCTTCAGCCTGAGACTAGTGTCTTGTAGGAGCGGATTTATCCGCGATGGACTGCGGGTTTTTTTGGAGGGGCGGTTTTCTCCGGGGGGGGTTGTGTGGCGGTCCTATCTTTTGGGGCCGCGCTGCGACCCATCGCGGATAAATCCGCTCCTACAGGCGAAGCCTTACTGGGCCCACGGCAAAATCGGAATCGCCGTCACCGCGTTCTGCGGGCTGCCTTCGATCAAGCGGTCCGAGTACACCAGATAGACCAGGGTATTGCGCTTCTTGTCGAGGAAGCGCACCACCTGCATGGTCTTGAACACCAGCGAGGTGCGCTCCTTGAACACCTCGTCACCATCCTTGAGCTGCTCCTTGAAGCGAATCGGCCCCACCTGGCGACAGGCGATCGACGCTTCGGCACGGTCCTCGGCCAGGCCCAGACCACCCTTCACACCGCCGGTCTTGGCCCGCGACAGGTAGCAGGTCACGCCTTCCACCTTCGGATCGTCGAAGGCTTCAACAACGATTCGGTCGTTCGGTCCGACAAACTTGAACACCGTCGACACCTGGCCGATTTCCTCGGCCGATGCCAGTACCGGCAACGCAAGCAGTGCAGCTGTCACTATCCCTTTGAGCACGATTGTTTCCTCAGACCAGAATCAGGTTGTCGCGATGCACCAGCTCCGGCTCGGCGCTATAGCCCAGCAGGCTTTCAATCGCTTCAGACGACTGCCCGATGATTTTCTGCGCCTCAAGGGCGCTGTAGTTGGCCAGGCCGCGAGCGACTTCGAGGCCATCAGGGCCGACGCAAACCACCATCTCGCCGCGGCGGAAGCTGCCCTGCACGGTCTTGACCCCAACCGGCAACAGGCTCTTGTTATCCTTGCGCAACGCCTTCACCGCGCCGTCGTCGAGCACCAGGGTGCCACGGGTCTGCAGGTGCCCGGCCAGCCACTGCTTGCGTGCCGCCAGCATGCCGCGTTCAGGCGACAGCAGGGTACCGAGACGTTCACCGCCCTTCAGGCGGTCGAGCACACGCTCCAGACGACCACCGACGATGATGGTGTGGGCACCGGAGCGAGCGGCCAGGCGCGCGGCGCGCAGCTTGGTCTGCATACCACCACGGCCGAGGGCGCCACCGGTACCACCGGCCACGGCATCCAGGCTCGGATCGTCGGCACGGGCTTCGTAGATCAACTGCGCATCGGGGTTGTTGCGCGGGTCGGCATCGAACATGCCGTCGCGGTCGGTAAGGATCACCAACAAGTCGGCTTCGACCAGGTTGGCAACCAGCGCGGCCAGGGTGTCGTTGTCGCCGAAACGGATTTCGTCAGTGACTACCGTGTCGTTCTCGTTGATCACCGGCACCACGCCCAGTTCGACCAGCGTGCGCAAGGTGCTGCGGGCGTTGAGGTAACGCTTGCGGTCAGAGAGGTCGTCGTGGGTCAGGAGGATCTGCGCCGTGTGCCGGCCATGCTCGGCAAAGCTCGACTCCCAGGCCTGCACCAGGCCCATCTGGCCAATCGAAGCCGCAGCCTGCAACTCGTTCATCGCACTCGGTCGCTTGGCCCAGCCCAGGCGGCTCATCCCGGCGGCAACCGCCCCGGACGACACCAGTACCAGTTCAACACCTGCCTCATGCAACGCCACCATCTGCTCGACCCAGACACCCATGGCCGCGCGATCCAGGCCCTTGCCATCTGCTGTCAGCAGGGCACTGCCGATCTTCACAACCCAGCGCTGCGCACCCGTCACCTTGCTCCGCATCTTCTTCCAACCTATATAGATCTTTAGATACTAAAACGCCGCTCCAGAGAGCGGCGTTTAGTGTACTGCAACGAATCAGTCGCGCACGTAAATGATTTCCGGACCGTCTTCGTCGTCCTCATCCCAATCATCGTCATCGTCGTCGCCGATGTCGTGCACGCTCTTCACGCCGCTGCGGCGCAAGGCACGCGCATCGTCCAGTGCCTGCAACTGGGCACGGGCTTCGTCTTCGATACGCTGATCGAGGTCAGCCAGCTCCTCGGCATAGGCCGGGTCGTTGGCCAGGCGGTCGGCGCGGTCTTCGAGGTAGCGCATGATGTCGCGGCTGAGCTGCTCGGTACCCTGCTTGGAGATGGCCGAGATCACATAGACCGGACCTTCCCACTGCAAACGCTCGACCACTTCCTTGACGCGCTCGTCACGCTCGTCGTCCATCAGCATGTCGGTCTTGTTCAGCACCAGCCAGCGGTCACGCTCGGCCAGCGACGGGCTGAAGCGGGTCAGCTCGTTGACGATCACTTCGGCGGCATCGGCGCTGCTGCTTTCATCCAGCGGCGCGAGGTCGACGAGGTGCAGCAGCAGACGGGTACGCGCCAGGTGCTTGAGGAAACGGATACCCAGGCCAGCACCGTCGGAGGCGCCTTCGATCAGACCGGGAATGTCGGCGATGACGAAGCTCTTCCAGCGGTCGACGCTGACCACGCCCAGGTTTGGCACCAGGGTGGTGAACGGGTAGTCGGCGACTTTCGGCTTGGCGGCCGATACCGAACGGATGAAGGTACTCTTGCCGGCGTTCGGCAAGCCCAGCAGACCGACGTCGGCCAGTACTTTCATTTCCAGCTTCAGGTCACGCTGCTCGCCCGGTTTGCCCGGCGTGGTCTGGCGTGGCGCACGGTTGGTACTGGATTTGAAACGGGTGTTGCCCAGGCCGTGCCAGCCGCCCTGAACCACCATCAGCTTCTGGCCAGGCTTGACCAGGTCACCGATGACTTCCTGGGTAGCGGCGTCGATCACCGTGGTGCCGACTGGCACGCGCAGGATCAGATCGTCGCCCTTCTTGCCGGTGCAGTCGGTGCTGCCGCCATTGGAGCCACGCTGGGCGTCGAAATGACGGGTGTAACGGTAGTCGACCAGGGTGTTGAGGTTCTCGTCGGCAACCATGAACACCGAGCCGCCGTCACCACCGTCACCGCCGTTGGGACCACCGTTCTCGATGAATTTTTCGCGGCGGAAGCTCATGCAACCGTTACCGCCATCACCGGCTTTGACCCGGATCGATACTTCGTCAACAAACTTCATAAAAACCGCCTCTCGTCAGCTGGACGAGCTGAGTGACACAAAGACATAAGGCTCTTGCAAAAGTGAGCGCGGCGGCCCCGTCACGACAGTAACAACCCACGCCGGCAGCCCATACAAACAGCTTTGCAAGAGACTCACCCCACAAACGAAAAAGCCCCGTCGCGAGACAGGGCTTTTCCAGCGTTCGCGCGATTACTCGGCGACAACGCTCACGTAACGACGACCGAAGGCGCCTTTTACTTCAAACTTGATCTTACCCGCGATCTTGGCGAACAGGGTGTGATCCTTGCCCATGCCAACGCCGTAGCCAGCGTGGAATTGGGTGCCGCGCTGACGCACGATGATGTTGCCAGGAATGATAGCCTGGCCGCCATACATCTTCACGCCAAGGCGTTTGGCTTCTGAGTCGCGACCGTTACGGGTACTACCACCAGCTTTTTTGTGTGCCATGGTTCAATTCTCCAGAAATGGATTCAGGCGATTAAGCCGAAATACCGGTGATCTTGATTTCGGTGAACCACTGGCGGTGGCCCATACGCTTCATGTGGTGCTTACGGCGGCGGAACTTGATGATGCGCACTTTGTCGTGACGACCTTGCGAGATCACTTCAGCAACAACCTTGGCACCAGCAACAACTGGAGCGCCGATGTTCACGTCGTCGCCATTGGCAACCAACAGAACGCGGTCGAAAGTCACGGATTCGCCAGTGGCGACTTCCAGTTTTTCGATTTTCAGGTATTCACCTTCGGCGACTTTGTACTGCTTGCCACCGGTAACAATTACTGCGTACATGGGTATTTCTCCGATAATCCTGCTCACCCAGCTCTTTATAGGAAGAGTATTGGCTGGCATGGCTGCATAGGGCTGGAACGGCCCAGTGCAATTGCGTAAGGCAGGTGCTGCCCAGGAAGTTCAGGGTGCGCGATTGTACGCAAGGCGCCCGTCCCTTGCAAGTCCCGCCCCCGGTCTACGGGGACCGCGCCTTGACACGCCGGGACCCGCGACCTAGCATGCCGCGCAACCTTTATGGAGCACCTGTGGCCGATGCAACCCCAAGCTTTCTACCGAGCGGTAGCGGACGACTTCAGTGCCGTTGACGAGATTATCAAGAAACAGCTGACTTCGCGTGTACCGCTGGTATCGAAAATCGGCGACTACATCACTTCAGCTGGCGGCAAACGCCTGCGTCCGCTGCTGGTGCTGCTGTGTGGCAAAGCCCTGGGCCGCGAAGGCGACGACGTGCGCCTGCTGGCCGCCACCATCGAATTCCTGCACACCGCCACCCTGCTGCACGACGACGTGGTCGACATGTCCGGCATGCGCCGTGGCCGTTCCACCGCCAATGCCCTGTGGGGCAACGCGCCGAGCGTGCTGGTGGGCGACTTCCTCTATTCGCGCTCGTTCGAGATGATGGTCGAACTGGGCTCGATGCCGGTCATGCAGATCCTCTCCAAGGCCACCCGGGTGATCGCCGAAGGCGAAGTCCTGCAGCTGTCCAAGGTCCGCGACGCCAGCACCACCGAAGAAGTCTACATGGACGTCATCCGTGGCAAGACCGCGATGCTGTTCGAAGCTTCGACCCATAGCGCCGCCGCCCTGGCCCAGGCCACCCCTGAGCAGAGCGAAGCCCTGCGCACCTTCGGTGACCACCTTGGCGTAGCCTTCCAGCTGGTCGACGACCTGCTCGACTACAAAGGCGACGCGCAAACCCTGGGCAAGAACGTCGGCGACGATCTGGCTGAAGGCAAGCCAACCCTGCCGCTGATCTACACCATGCGCGAAGGTACCGCCGAGCAGGCTGCACTGGTGCGCCAGGCGATCCAGAAAGGCGGCATCGAAGACCTCGAAAGCATCCGTGCTGCGGTCGAAGCCTCCGGCTCCCTGGACTACACCGCGCAACTGGCCCGTGACTACGTGGCCCGCGCCATCGCCTGCCTGGACGTGCTGCCGGCCAGCGAATACCGCGATGCCCTGGTGGAACTGAGCGAATTCGCGGTCGCCCGTACCCACTGATCCCGCCTTCCGGCCCATCGCTCGATGGGCCTGTTTGACCTCTGACGGACAAAACCCTATACAATGTAGGTTTTGCACCTGTACGTCTTGAGGAACCCTAGTGAGCACTTTGCCACCCTGCCCTAAATGCAATTCCGAATACACCTACGAAGACGGCGTCCAGCTGATCTGCCCCGAGTGCGCACACGAATGGTCCGCCGCCGGTGACGCCGAAGCAGTGAGCGATGAAGCGGTCAAGAAGGATTCGGTGGGCAACGTCCTGCAGGACGGCGACACCATCACCGTGATCAAGGACCTCAAGGTCAAGGGCACCTCACTGGTGGTCAAGGTCGGCACCAAGGTCAAGAACATTCGCCTGTGCGACGGCGACCATGACATCGATTGCAAAATCGACGGCATCGGCCCGATGAAGCTGAAATCCGAGTTCGTCCGCAAGGTCTGAATCCCGGTGGTTTCGGGGCTGCCCGCCAGCCTCGAAACATTTCGCCAACAACCATTGGGCGATTTTTTACCAATAGTCTCTTGCTATTTTGATAATAAGAATTATTCTCATTGGACGCTTCCAAGGAGAATAGCCATGACTTATCTGATAGACGCCTGGCTTGACCGCCCCCATCCGTACCTGCGCATCCTGCACCGGGAAACCGGCGAAGTCTGTGCCGTGCTTGAACAAGAAGCACTGGACGAACTGCGCGATCAGGGTGACCTAGACCTCAACGGTTTGAATTCAAGTGAGCCGATCGTGCTCAAGGAACTGGTGAGGAACCTGTTCCTGTTCTGCTATGCGCGGGCGTTGCGCCCAAGTTCAGAACTTTATTGAAGGATTGCAGGGCAAAAGATCTTTGTAGGAACGGATTTATCCGCGATGGGGCGCGCAGCGCCCCCGATGATGGGACTGCTACGCAGTCCATCGCGGATGAATCCGCTCCTACAGACAGGCCTTACAGTACGTCCAGCAGCTCGACGTCGAACACCAGAACGCTGTGCGGCGGGATGCTGCCAACGCCCTGAGCGCCGTAAGCCAGCTCGCTCGGAACGTACAGGCGCCATTTGCTGCCGGCGTTCATCAGTTGCAGGGCTTCGGTCCAGCCAGCGATAACGCCGCCAACCGGGAATTCTGCTGGCTGGCCACGCTCGTAGGAGCTGTCGAACACGGTGCCGTCGATCAGGGTACCGTGGTAGTGAGTGCGCACGCTGTCGTCACGGGTCGGCTTGGCGCCTTCGCCTGCGGTCAGCACTTCGAACTGCAGACCCGAAGCCAGGGTGGTGATGCCGTCACGCTTGGCGTTTTCAGCCAGGAAAGCCTTGCCCTCGCCAGCGGCCGCTTCGGCCTTGGCAGCGGCTTCGGCTTGCATGATTTCACGGATGACTTTGAAGCTGGCCGACAGGTCTTCTTCGCTGACGCGGCTGTCTTTGCCGTTGAAAGCGTCGGTCAGGCCAGCCAGGATCGCGTCCAGGCTCACACCCGGAGGCGGGTTGTCACGCAGTTGGCCACCCAGCTGACGGCCGATGCCGTAGCTGACGCGAGTTTCGTCGGTAGACAGGTTGATTTCGGACATTTGCTTGCTCCGCTGCAGGGCGCACGACAACCGCGCCCTTTATGAAAAGGGCGAGCAGCCTAGCACACTGCGGCAAAGCTGTTCAGCTACCAGGCAGAACGTCGGGGCATCGGTATTTTCAGGTCGCCGTCGCCGGCGCTGCTACCGCCGACCATCTCGTCGTCCATTGACCAGTGCACCATGTGCATCGGTAGCGCAGGCAGACCTTCAAGCAGGCGTTGCGCATCGACCACTGAATGCACTTTCACGCGCTGCCCATGTTTGTCAGCCAACGGATGGGCATGACCTTTTACCCGGGCTTCGATAATGAAGTCACCACCTTCGATGGCAATCAGGTTGAGCTCTTCGACATGACCGGCCTTGGCCTCTGTGTTCAGTTGTTGAAGGTTCATTGCGATACCTCGCTACTGGAACGTTGAGCAGGCACTTCGAGTGACGGTTCATTTTTTGTACAGCGCGCGACAAAGCACAAGGCAAAAACGCAACCGCCCGTCCGTTTTGCAACGGACGGGCGGTAGGTAATGCGCTAAGCGGGGTCGATCAGTGCTTGGTCAGCTTGTCCAGGTAACCCATGGCAAAGGCAGACACCACGAAGGTCATGTGGATGATCACGTACCACATCAGGTACTCGGTCTCGATGTTGCGCGCATCCATGAACACACGCAGCAGATGGATCGAGGAGATCGCCACGATGGATGCGGCCACCTTCATCTTCAGCGAAGACGAATCCATCTTGCCCAGCCAGTTGAGCTTTTCCTTGTCCTCGTCGATGTCCAGCTGCGAGACGAAGTTCTCGTAACCGGAAATCATCACCATCACCAGCAGGCCACCGACCAGGGCCATGTCGATCAGCGAGAGGATCACCAGGATCAGGTCGGCCTCGGCCAGGGAGAAGATATTCGGCAGTACATGGAAGATCTCCTGGAAGAACTTCAGTGCCAGCGCCAGCAGGCCCAACGACAGACCAAAATAGATCGGGGCGAGCAGCCAGCGCGAGGCATACATCGCATTTTCGATAATACGTTCCATTGAAAACTCGTCAGGTGGCAATAAAAGCGAGCGCGAGTATAACAGCCAGCCATGACAGAAAAAGCCCGTGGCACGCTGCCACAGGGGCAGCGTCGGGCAACTGCGGGTATCCGCCCAGACCTCTCAGGTTTCCGGGTGGAACTGGAAATCACCGACGTGATGAACCCGTTCACCGTTGATACGGCGAAGCTGGGCTTGCAGATGCACACACCAGATCTGCGGATCGTCGGCCACCTGATAACCGTGCAGGGTCAGGCTGTCGACAATGGCATCGAGCACCGACTCGGCCACAAAAGGTCCATGAAACGGTCCCTGGGCCTTGATCGCGGAAGGTTGTTCGCCAGCCATGCCGGCAGCGAAAAGAAGGGTCCACATGCCGTTGTCACCGGCCAGTGGGCGAATACTGCATTCAATGCGGGTCACCAGGCCCAGGCATTGGCGGGTGAGGCTGAGGCTGCGCGGCATGGCGACGATCCTCGGTAAACCCTTGTTCAACCCTGCGGGCAAGGTTGTTTCGATCCTGTAATGACTACATTCCCTGACTAGAAGAATAGAAGAAATCTGCTCGTGCGTGGAAAAACCGGCGCCCAGCGGTCATGACCGCTGCGGCGCCGATAATTTGACTCAGGACGGCTTGACCTGGGCCAGCGCTTGCTCGGCCTGCTCCTTCTCGGCCTCCTTGAGGTCTTCTTCGCTGATCATTTCGGCGATCACCCGCAGACGCTCAACCACGCGGGCGTTGACACTGCCCTCGGGGAATTCGCCATCGGCATCCGGCTCACCGGCCGGTTCGCCGACCAGCAGGCTCAAGGCCTCGTCGGCCTGACTGACGGCATAGACGTGGAACATCCCCGCCCGCACCGCCTGCAGCACGCGTTCGTCGAGCATCAGGGTGGCAACGTTGGCCCGCGGAATGATCGCGCCCTGTTCGCCGGTCAGCCCGCGTGCCTCGCAGAGGCGGAAGAAGCCTTCGATCTTCTCGTTGACCCCACCGACCGCCTGCACTTCGCCGAACTGGTTGATCGAACCGGTGATGGCGAAGCACTGCTTGAGCGGCGTTTTCGACAACGCCGAAATCAACGTGCAGGCCTCACCCAGCGACGCACTGTCACCGTCCACGTATCCGTAGGACTGCTCCAGGGCAATACTCGCCGAGATCGCCAGAGGGAATTCCTGGGCATAGCGGCTGCCCAGGTAGCCGGTGAGGATCATCACGCCCTTGGAGTGAATTGGCTGGCCGAGGTTTACCTCGCGTTCGATATCGACGATGCCACTGCCGCCGGGGTAAACCGTGGCGGAAATCCGTGCGGGTATACCGAACGCCGAGTCACCGACTTCCAGCACGGTCAGGCCGTTGCACTTGCCGACCGCAGCACCTTCGGTATCGATCAGAATGATCCCGGCCAGCATATCGTCGAGGATTCGCTGCGAGACCCGGCCGGTGCGGGTTGCCTTGGCCTTGAGTGCCCGCTCGATATGACCGGCGTCGGTCATCTCGTCATTGGCCAGGTGACGGATGAAATCCGCCTCGCTGACCAGCTGGAACAAGTCGCCAATGCGCGCCGACAAGCGCCCCTGGTGCTCCGCCAGACGCGCACTGTAGGTCGCCAGACGCGCCACCGCATCAGCGCTCAGTGGTGCCATGCCCTCCTCGCTGGTGCGGGTCTTGAGCAACTGGGCAAACTGCTCCAGGCTCTCGTCGACCATGGGGATGTCTTCGTCAAAGTCCACCAGTACCCGGAACATTTCCTGAAAGTCCGGATCATGATCCTGCAAGGCGTAGTACAGCTGGCGGGAGCCAATGATCACCACCTTGATGTTCAGCGGCAGCATCTGTGGATTGAGGGTGACGGTGGCCAGGCGGCCGTATTCACCCAGCGGCGACTCCATCTTCAGCTTGCGCGACTGCAGGGCGCGCTTGAGCGCATCCCAGACAAACGGCTCACCGAGCATCTTCTCCGCTTCGAGGATGAGGAAACCGCCATTGGCCCGGTGCAACGCACCCGGGCGCAGCTGGCGGTAGGTGGTGTACAGCGCGCCCTGGTCAGTGCTGTATTCGATCCGGCCAAACAGATTGTCGTAGGTCGGATGCGGTTCGAACACTACCGGTGCACCGCCACTGACGTGATGGCCGACCACCAGGCTCGGGGCGTACTGCTCCTCCAGGAGCTTGCGCGCCTGGGCGTCGGTCTTGCTGTCATCGACCAGTTGTTCGACCACCGTACGCAACAGGTAAACCTGCATGCCCTGCAGGTAGGCGCACACGGCAGCATTCTCCGCATACTTTTCAGACAGCGGGGAAAGCAATGGCTGGAGCGCCAGGGTGATGGTTTCTTCGTTCAACTGCCGCAGTTGGTTGTTCGACTCGCGCTTCCACTGCGGCAGGCTGGCGAGTTCTTCGTTGAGACGTTCTTCGAGGTCGGCGATATCTTCATGGAAGCGCTCGCGGTCAGCTTCCGGCAACTGGGCGAACTCCGCCTCGTCGAGCGCCTTGCCATCGGCCATCGGCGTAAAGGCGACGTTGCTGCTGTCGCGGTACAGGGCCACGTCTTTCTCGAGCGAGGCGCGCTCGATGACATCCAGGGCACGGTCATAACGTTGATTGAAGGCGCGGTCGATGGCGCTTTTCTTCTGCTGGTAGGACGGGTGTTCGAACACGGCCGGGAAGGTGGCCAGCAGGTTGTCGATCAGGCCACCGATATCACTGATGAACGCACCGGCGCTGCCCGGCGGCAGTTCCAGTGCGCGCGGCTCGCGTGGTTCGTCGAAGTTATTGACATAGACCCAGTCCGACGGCGTTTGCAGACGCTTGCCTTCGGCCTTGAGGTAACGTTTGACGAACGAGAAACGCCCGGTACCGGGCTCACCCATGACAAACACGTTGTAACCGGGACGCGGCATGGCGACGCCGAACTGCAAGGCTTCGACCGCACGCTCCTGGCCAAGCACACCGCGAAAAGGCTCCAGATCATTGGTGGTGGAAAAGGCGAACTGTTCGGCGGAAAACGGCCGGGTCAAGGCTTCTGGCGCAAGACGCAGGCTCGCAGCGACAGGATCGGGCATCGGGCTTCCTTACTTCGGCGGGGCAGATGACGGCATTCTGGCGCCGCCTGCCCGCGCCTTGCAAGGCTCATCGGCACAATATGTCGCAGGGTCGAAAACCCGCGCCACGTCAACGTTCCTCAGCAATTTTTCGCAATAAATCACGGAACCCTTAGATCGTGCCTAAACTCCATTACTGCGCGGCTGGGTAAACAACCGACCCGCCCCTGGCAGCTGTGCTGACAGATATGCCAGACAACCCTGACCTTTGGTATCTACGACTAGAAAGAGAACAAAGCTATGAAACGGATTCTTCTGGGTACTCTGTTCACCGCGGTTTCGCTCAACGCCATGGCCCAGGCCCCTGGTGGACCGGACTGCGGCTGGGGCAACATGCTGTTCGAGGGCCAACGCGGCACACCGGCCCACTTCCTCGCATCCACCACCAACGGCACGTCCGGCAACGCCACATTCGGCATGACCTCGGGCACCAACGGCTGCTCGACCAACGCAGCACTGACCTATGGCGGTAAATCCTGGTTCGCCATGAACGGCATGATGAACGAGCTTTCCGAAGACATGGCCAAGGGCCAGGGCGAAGCGCTGACCACTTACGCCGTGGTGCTCGGTGTCGCACCAGAAGACCGTGCGCACTTCGCCGCCGTCACCCATCAGCACTTCCAGGAAATCTTCAAGACCGCGGACGTGACCGCAGAAGATGTCCACAGCAATACCCTGGCCGTGCTGAAAAGCGATCCACGCCTGGCCAAGTATGTAACCCAGGCTTAAGCTCGGCCCACCCGCCCCTGACCGGGGCGGGTTGTTTCCTGCCTCTATCGGCATCATTCAGACGTAGTTGCCCGACATGCTCAAACGCCTCGCCTACCTGGCGCTCTGTGCCTGCGCCCCGCTGCATGCTGCCCCCGCATTCGATGACGCGCGCCTTGCGCAACTGGCTGCCGACCGCTACTGGATATCCCTGGGCCATTATGAAACCGCCAAGCTTGGCGGCTGGCGCAGCTATGTCGACGACCGGCGTTTCTTCCTTTCCGAGGACGGTGCCCACCATCCCGACCAGGAGCTGCGCGCCACGCTACAGGCCCTTTATGCGCCGGCCAACCTGGGCGACAAACATGCGCAATGTGTATTCCCGGCACGCACCCGCTGGCTGCGCGAACAACTGCAGCTCGATGACCTGCCGGCGCCGGACTGCAAGGAGTTCACCCAGTGGTACAAGGACGTCTCGCCCCATAGCGCGGTGATGATTTTCCCGGCGGCCTATCTCAACAGCCCGTCCTCGATGTTCGGCCATACCCTGCTGCGCATCGATCAGGCAGATGTGCAGAGCAACGAGACGGCCCTGCTCAGCTACGCGATCAACTTCGGCGCCTATATCGAAGGCAACGACAACAGCATCCTCTACGCCTGGAAAGGCTTGATGGGCGGCTATCCGGGCCTGTTCGCCCTAGTGCCCTACCAGGAAAAACTCTCTGAGTACCGCAGCCTGGAGAACCGTGACCTGTGGGAATACCGACTCAACCTGACGCCAGAGGAAACCGGGCGCATGGTCGAGCATGTCTGGGAACTCAAGCAGATCCAGTTCGACTACTTCTTCTTCGACGAAAACTGCTCCTACCGTCTGCTGGAACTGCTCCAGGTGGCGCGCCCGAGCCTGGACCTGACCTCACAGTTTCCCCTGACCGCGATTCCCACCGACACGGTCAAGGCGGTCAAGCAGTCGGGCCTGGTGGAACGCATCGACTACCGCCCGTCCCGCGAACGCGAACTGCTTGAGCGTGCCAAGCCACTTGATAGCGCTGAGCAGCAACAAGTGCTGGCGGTCAGCGCTGATACTACGCACCTGCAAAGCCCCGCGTTCACCGCCCTGCCCCGCGAACGCCAGGCGCTGATCCAGGACGCGGCCTACCGCCTTGAACGCTACCGCGCCAACGGCCAGGAGCGCGACCCCGCCCGTACCCAGCGCAGCTTTGAATTGCTACGGGCGATCAACCGTAACCCGGCGCCGGAACTGGACATCGAGCGGCCTGGCTTGCCCGAGGATGGCCATCAGTCACGCACCTGGCAGCTTGGCGCGGGTACCCGCGAAGACCGCGCCTTTGCCGAGTACGGCCTGCGCATGGCCTACCACGATCTCAACGACAACGCCTATGGCTTCCCCTTGGGTGCGCAGATCGAGATCCTCCAGCTCAAGGTGCGCCAGTATGAGAACAACGACTGGCAGGTACAGCGCCTGGACCTGGCGACCATCCGCTCGCTGACACCGCGCAACGACCTGTTGCAGCCCTGGTCGTGGCAGGTGACCGGTGGCCTGGAGCGGGTGCTGGGCAAGCATGACGACGAAGTGCTGGTCAGCCACGTCAACGGCGGCGCCGGTGGCACCTGGCAACTGGCCGACGAGATGCTCGGCTTTGCCCTGGGTACGGTACGGGTCGAACACAATAACGACTTCGCCGAATTCATTTCCCCGGCTGCCGGCTTCAACACCGGCCTGCTGTGGCGCAACCCGTTGGGCAACCTGAGTGTCGAGGCGAAGGCTGATTACTTCACCAATGGCGAGGTGCGGCGCAGCCTGAGCCTGAATCAGCAGTGGGAACTGTCCCGTGATCTGGGTTTGCGCCTGAGTGCCAAGCGTGAGTTCAGCCAGCTGGCGACGGCTCAGAATGAGGTGATGCTGGAGTTGAAGTGGTATCACTACTGATCCTGTCGCGGGGGGGGGGGGGGGGGGGGGGGGAAGAAGGGGGGGAGGGGGGGGGGGGTGGGGGGGGAGGGGGAGAGGAG
>NZ_JBMOWO010000127.1:0-68491 GCF_049310525.1 Pseudomonas sp. GZD-222 | reverse complement strand
AGTGGTATCACTACTAATCCTTCCGCGGGGCAAACCCGCTCCCGCAAGCACTGTGGGAGCGGGCTTGCCCCGCGATAGCTTCACACCGTTTTGACACAGCACGGACAACTCCCCACCTAGACTTATCCACAGTTTGCGGAGAATCCGAAGATGCTGCGGTGTGGGTGGGTGTTGAGCGTAATGATGTTACTGACAGGTTGCCAGACAACCCACGAGCAATTGATCAATCAGGGCTACCCTCCCGCCTATGCCGACGGTTTCCAGGACGGCTGCAGCAGCGGTCGCCAGGCAGCCGGGGTAATGGCCGGGGACTTTCGCAAGGACGTGCCCCGCTATCTGCATAATCGCCAGTACGAAACCGGCTGGGACGACGGATTCCGTCAGTGCCACGCCATGCAGGAAAACCAGGACCTGCAGGACTACCGCGCGCGTCATTGGGATGAACGCGACGATCAGTGGCGGGAAGAAAAAGACCGCGATGCCGCACGCGCCTATCGACGCAAATAGGTCGCAACCAGGCAGCCAATGCAACGGATGATCTGTCAGCATGGTCTCCACTGAAAGGAGGCCATCATGAGCCGAGCATTCGTCAACGAAGACCAGGCTGCTGCCCAGGCTGACCAGCCGGTAGAGCGCAGGATCAGCGAACAGCCCAACTATGTCACGATCCAGGGTTTGGCCCAGTTGCAGCAGCGGCTCAGCGAGCTGAATGCCCTGCACAACGAGCTGCAGGCCCAGGGCGAGCACGCCGACAAGCAACGCCTGGCCGATACCGAGCGTGACCTGCGCTACTTTTCTGCCCGCGTGCAGAGCGCACAGGTTGTTCCCAAGGCGAGCGCATCGGACAAAGTGCAGATCGGCAGTCGGGTGACGTTTATCGATGAACAGAACCAGCAGCATCAGGTGCAACTGGTCGGTGAAGATCAGGCCGATGCCGGCAAGGGCCTGATCAACTGGGGATCACCGCTGGGCCGGGCGCTGCTGGGTGCTGCGCCCGGTGATGAGGTGGTGTGGCGACGACCGGCAGGAGATCTGTCGATCGAGATCGTCGCCATCACTCCCGAGGCTTAGACCACGCCCTGGGCCAGCATGGCGTCGGCGACCTTGACGAAGCCGGCGATGTTGGCGCCTTTGACGTAGTTGATCCGGCCGTTTTCCTCACCGTAGTGCACGCAGGCGTGGTGGATCGACTGCATGATGTTGTGCAGCTTGCTGTCCACTTCACCCGCAGTCCACAGCAGGCGCATGGCGTTCTGCGACATTTCCAGGCCGCTCACCGCAACACCGCCAGCGTTCGAAGCCTTGCCCGGGGCAAACAGGATGCCCGCCTCGATAAAGATATCCACGGCGTCGAGGGTGGTCGGCATGTTCGCGCCTTCAGCCACACAGATGCAGCCGTTGCGCAGCAGGGTGCGGGCGTCTTCGCCATTCAATTCGTTCTGGGTCGCGCACGGCAGGGCGATATCGCACGGCAGGCTCCATGGCGTCTGGCCTTTGCGGAACTCCAGGCCGAAACGCTCGGCCAGCTCGCTGATGCGGCCACGCTTGACGTTCTTCAGCTCCATCAGCGCATCCCACTGCTCGTCGGTCATGCCAGCTTCGCAGAACAGGGTGCCTTCGGAGTCGGACAGCGAGATGACCTTGCCGCCCAGATCCATGACCTTGCGCGCAGCGTACTGGGCAACGTTACCGGAACCGGAGATCGCCACCCGGCGACCGTCGATGCGCAGGTCCTGACGCTTGAGCATCTCTTCAGCGAAGTACACACAGCCGTAGCCGGTCGCTTCCGGGCGAATCAGACTGCCGCCGTAGGTCATGCCCTTGCCGGTCAGTACCGAGGTGAACTGGTTGGCCAGGCGTTTGTACTGGCCGAACATGAAGCCGATTTCACGGGCGCCGACGCCGATATCACCGGCCGGCACGTCCAGATCAGCGCCGATGTGGCGGTACAGTTCGCTCATGAAGGCCTGGCAGAAGCGCATGACTTCAGCGTCGCTCTTGCCCTTCGGATCGAAGTCCGAACCGCCTTTGCCGCCACCCATAGGCAGCGAGGTCAGGGAGTTCTTGAACACCTGTTCGAAGGCCAGGAACTTCAGTACACCGATGTTCACCGACGGGTGGAAACGCAGACCGCCTTTGTATGGGCCGATCGCGCTGCTCATCTGGATACGGTAGCCACGGTTGACCTGGACCTTGCCCGCATCATCAACCCACGACACGCGGAACAGGATGGCCCGCTCAGGTTCGACCATACGCTCAAGGATACCGGCCTGAAGGTAATGCGGATTGGCCTCAAGGAAAGGCCACAGGCTGCGCAGAACCTCTTCGACGGCCTGATGGAACTCAGGCTGGGCAGGATCGCGCTGTTTCAGGCGCGCCAGGAAATCTTCGACGGATTCGATCATAGACACTTCACCAGATAGAGATTTGGACTTATTGGTTTTTTTCCAGACTCTACCAAGAACCAGTCGCACCGGAACAGAGCGAGATGTCGTTTTTATGAAATTAAATGGTGCATTTGTATAAGTGTATACATGTTCGCGGGGCAAGCCCGCTCCCACAAGGTACTGGCCATCCCTGTGGGAGCGGGCTTGCCCCGCGATAAAAAAACGGGACCCTAAGGCCCCGTTTCAGTGCAAAACTCCGCAGAGTTATGCCAGTTTTTTGTGCCGTACCCGGTGCGGCTGGGCAGCAGCTTCGCCGAGGCGCTTCTTGCGATCGGCTTCGTACTCGGTGTAGTTGCCTTCGAAGAACACCGCTTGCGAATCATCTTCGTAAGCCAGGATGTGAGTCGCCACACGGTCCAGGAACCAGCGATCGTGAGAGATCACAATGGCGGCGCCCGGGAAGTCCAGCAGGGCTTCTTCCAGCGAACGCAGGGTTTCGACGTCGAGGTCGTTGGACGGTTCGTCGAGCAGCAGGACGTTGCCGCCCTCTTTCAGCGTCAGGGCCAGGTGCAGACGGCCACGCTCACCACCGGAGAGGTCCTTGACGAACTTCTGCTGGTCGCCACCTTTGAAGTTGAAGCGCCCGACGTAGGTACGCGACGGAATCTCGTAGGTGCCGATCCGCAGTTGGTCGGAACCGTCGGAGATCTGCTGAAACACGGTCTTGCTGCCGTCGAGGTCTTCGCGGCTCTGGTCGACACAGGCCAGTTGCACGGTTTCACCGATTTCGATGCTGCCCGAGTCCGGCTGTTCTTTGCCCATGAGCATGCGGAACAGGGTCGACTTACCGGCACCGTTACCGCCGATCACGCCAACGATGGCGCCTTTTGGCATGCTGAACGACAGGTTGTCGATCAGGACGCGGTCGCCATAGCCTTTGGTGACGTTCTTGAATTCGATGACCTTGTCACCCAGGCGTGGACCGGCCGGGATGTAGATCTCGTTGGTTTCGCTGCGCTTCTGGAATTCCTGCGACTGCATTTCTTCGAAGCGTTGCAGACGGGCCTTGGATTTGGACTGACGAGCCTTGGCGCCTTTACGCACCCACTCCAGTTCTTCCTTCATGGCCTTTTCATGGGCCGACTGCTGCTTGGATTCCTGGGCCAGACGATCGGACTTGGCTTCCAGCCAGCCCGAGTAGTTGCCTTCGTACGGGATACCGGCGCCGCGGTCGAGCTCGAGGATCCAGCCCGCAACGTTGTCGAGGAAGTAACGGTCGTGGGTAATCGCTACCACGGTGCCCGGGAAGTCGTGGAGGAAGTGTTCCAGCCAGGCGACGGAGTCGGCATCCAGGTGGTTGGTCGGTTCGTCGAGCAGCAGCATGTCGGGGGCCGACAGCAGCAGACGGCACAGGGCCACACGACGCTTTTCACCACCGGACAGGTGTTCGACCTTGGCATCCCAGGCCGGCAGACGCAGGGCATCGGCGGCGACTTCCAGCTGGCGCTCGAGGTTGTGACCGTCGCTGGCCTGGAGGATGGCTTCCAGCTTGGCCTGTTCGGCAGCCAGCTTGTCGAAGTCGGCATCCGGCTCAGCGTAGGCTGCGTAAACTTCGTCCAGACGCGCTTGAGCGTCCTTGATCACACTGACTGCTTCCTCGACCACTTCGCGAACGGTCTTGGTCGGATCCAGTTGTGGTTCCTGAGGCAGGTAACCGATGTTCAGCTCAGGCATCGGACGGGCTTCGCCGTCGAACTCTTTGTCGACGCCAGCCATGATCTTGAGCAGGGTGGATTTACCCGAGCCGTTCAGGCCGAGCACGCCGATCTTGGCGCCGGGGAAAAACGACAGGGAGATGTTCTTCAAAATTTCCCGCTTCGGCGGGACAACTTTGCCCAGCCGATGCATGGTGTAGACGTATTGAGCCATGGAAAAACCTAGCGTCAGAGACGAAAAAATGAATGCGATACAGATGAAGGAAGCCGTAGCGTCCTGGAAAGGGCCAAAGCTACCGTAATGCGCCTGGTTGGGCAAACCGCCGACGAACAGGGCTGGCACTTTGCCACGTTTGCGGGCATGCTAGCCGCCCCGCGGGCGTCGGGCTTATAGTGCCTGACCAGAGTAGCCGCCAGGACCGCGGCGCTTGCACGCCAGCAGCTCTAAACCTGCCATCCAGCCATACCGCAGGATCATCGTTTGACCAATCTCTCTCAGCCGACATCCCTGCGCAAACCGTCCAGCGCGTCCGGCTCTACCTTGCGTGGTTCGTTGAAAAGCGCGCTGGCCCTGCTGGTCCTGCTGTTGCTCGGCTTGCTGCTCTGGCAACTGGTCGACCAGTACCGCCACACCCAGGCCGACCAGTACCAGCACAGCCTCAATGCCAGTGCCGAGCTGGCCGATCACATGGCCTTGAACATGTCGCTCAAGGCCCAGGTGGCACACAATATTGTCCAGCCTTACCGTTCGTCGCCCAGTGCTGCCCAATTGCCAGGCGTGCTCGCGCAAATACAGGCGCGGATGCCCGCGCTGCAAAGCCTGGTGTGGATCGATGAGCATGGCGGCATCCTCGCCGACAGCCTCGGTGATACTCCGGATCGCAGTACGGTCGAAGAGCTTTTGCGCCTGAGCCAGGGCCGTGACTATTACTACAGCAACACGCCGGACAATCGGCAGGTTTACCTGTTGCTGCGCCAGCCCGGCGATAAGCCAGGCTACTGGCTGCTACGCCTGGGAGCGGCGTACTACAGCGAACTGACGTCGCACCTGGACCGTGCAAACCATCCGCTGTGGCTGCTGGAAAACAGCCGCACCGCCGAGATTATCAATCGCCACCAACCCACGCCGGGCAGTGACGAGCCGCTGCAAAGTGTGATGCTGGCGTTTCTCGACAACAGTACCTGGCAACTGCGTGGCCTGTTCGATGCCGGGCTGGCCCGCCAACAGCTGCTGCCGGCCCTGATAGGTAAATGTGTACTGGGCCTGGTCTGCGCCCTGCTGCCCTTGCTCGCCTTGATCAATATGCGCCGCCGGCATCGCCTGCTACAGGAAAGCCGCCGCCGCTATCACGATATTTTTGAAGGCACCGGCGTTGCCTTGTGCGTGCTCGATCTCTCCGGTTTGCCCGGCCAGCTGGAGCGATATCGACTACGCAGCCGTCAGGCGCTGCAGCAACGCCTGGCCTTCGACCGGTCGCTGCGGCGTGTCTTGCTGCAAGAGCTGAAAATCACCGAGGTCAACCAGGTGGCCCTGCAACTGCTGGGCGTGAATTGCTGCAATGAAGCCTGGCAATGCCTGGTCGAAGGCAATGATGCCGGTATCGAAGGCATTGGTGTGCAATTGCTCGAGGCGGTGCTGGACAACCAGCAGCAGCTGGAGCTGGAAGTCCGTCTGCCCGTAGCTGGCGGCCAGGATCTGCACCTGTGGTTGATGGTGAAGTTCCCCGAACAGCGTCGTGACTACGAGGCGGTGATTCTCAGTATCAGTGACATCACCAGCCGCAAGCAGGTCGAGTTGTCGTTGCTTGAGCGCGAAAGCTTCTGGTCGGACGTCGTGCGTACCGTGCCCGATCAGTTGTACGTGCAGGATGTGCAAAGCAAGCAGATGATCTTCAGCAATCGCAATCTGGGCTACACCCTGGGTTACGACCGCACCCAGCTGGCGCAGATGGGCGAGCGATTCTGGGAGATACTCCTGCACCCGGACGATGCCGAGCTATACCGCAAGAATCGCCAACAGCTGCTCGACACCGGCTGTGTCGAGCAACTGCATTGTCAACTGCGTTTCCGTCACCACGATCAGCGCTGGCGTCGCTTCGACATCCGCGAGCAAGCCTTGACCCGCGATGGCAGCGGCGTGGTCACGCGCATTATCGGGGTGGGCAAGGACGTCACCGACCAGATCGAGGCCAGCGAGTCGTTGCGTGACAGCGAACAACGCTACCGCATGCTCGCCGAAAGTATCAGCGACGTGATTTTCTCCACCGACAGCCAGCTCGAGCTCAACTACGTCAGCCCCTCGGTACAGGCGGTGCTGGGCTATGAAGTGGAGTGGATCTTCGACAACGGCTGGCATTCGACCATTGCCAACCCGGCGCAGCTGACCGGCATTTACAACCTGGTCGAACGAGTCAATCGGGCCTTGAGTGACCCCGAGCAACTGGAGCAATTGCGCACGCAACTGCCGAATCAGTTGTTCCTGTTCGATTGCCTGCGCGCCGATGGCCGCAAGATTCCTATCGAGCTGCGCCTGGTGCTGGTCTGGGACGATCACGAGCGCTTCGAAGGGATCCTCGGTGTCGGCCGCGACATCAGCCAGCAGCGCCGCGCCGAGAAAGACCTGCGCATGGCCGCCACGGTATTCGAACACTCGACCTCGGCCATCCTGATCACCGACCCGGCCGGCTATATCGTCCAGGCCAACGAAGCGTTCAGCCGGGTCAGCGGCCATGCCGTCGCCGATGTGCTCGACCAGTTACCGGGCATGTTGACCGTGGACGAGCATCAGGAAGCCCATCTGCGCTACGTACTCAAGCAACTCAACCAGCGCGGCACCTGGGAAGGTGAAGTCTGGCTCAAGCGGCGCAACGGCGAGCACTACCCGGCCTGGGTCGGCATCACCGCGGTCCTCGATGACGAGGGCGACCTGGCCAGCTATGTGTGCTTCTTTACCGACATCAGCGAGCGCAAGGCCAGTGAGCAGCGCATCCACCGCCTGGCGTACTACGACGCCCTGACCCACCTGCCCAACCGCACGCTGTTCCAGGACCGTCTGCACACCGCCCTGCAGCAGGCCGAACGGCAAAAGGCCTGGGTGGTGCTGATGTTCCTCGACCTGGACCGCTTCAAGCCGATCAACGACTCCCTCGGCCATGCCGCTGGCGACCGTATGCTCAAGGACATGGCCGAGCGTCTGCTCGACTGCGTCGATGATGACGACACCGTGGCACGTATGGGCGGTGACGAGTTCACCCTGTTGCTGCAACCGCGGGCAACCCGCGAGATGGCCCTGAACCGCGCGATCAATGTCGCCGAACAGATTCTCGGCAGCCTGGTGCGGCCGTTCGTCCTGGAGAACCGCGAATTCTTCGTCACCGCCAGTATCGGTATTGCCCTGAGCCCGCAGGACGGCAGTGAACTCAGCCAACTGATGAAGAACGCCGACACGGCCATGTACCACGCCAAGGAGCGCGGCAAGAACAACTTCCAGTTCTACCAGGCCGACATGAACGCTAGCGCCCTGGAGCGTCTGGAGCTGGAAAGCGACTTGCGCCATGCCCTGGAACAGAACGAGTTCATTCTCTATTACCAGCCGCAGTTCAGCGGCGACGGCAAGCGCCTGACCGGTGCCGAAGCCCTGCTGCGCTGGCGCCACCCGCGTCGCGGGCTGGTACCACCGGGCGATTTCATCCCGGTGATCGAAGAACTGGGCCTGGTCGTGGATGTCGGCGACTGGGTACTCAAGGAAGCCAGCCGCCAGCTCAAAGCCTGGCATCAGGCCAAACTGCGGGTACCCAAAGTCTCGGTAAACATCTCGGCACGGCAGTTCTCCGACGGCCAGCTGGGCACGCGGATCGCCACCATCCTCAAGGACACCGGCCTGCCGCCGGCATGCCTGGAGCTGGAACTGACCGAAAGTATCCTGATGCGCGAGGTCAACGAGGCCATGGTGATCCTCGACAGCCTGAAGAAGCTCGGCCTGAGTATCGCGGTCGACGACTTCGGCACCGGCTACTCGTCGCTCAACTACCTCAAACAGTTCCCCATCGACGTGCTGAAGATCGACCGCACCTTCGTCGACGGTTTGCCCGAAGGTGAGCAGGACGCGCAGATCGCCCGGGCCATTATCGCCATGGCCCACAGCCTGAACCTGGCGGTGATTGCCGAAGGCGTGGAAACCCATGAGCAACTGGAGTTCCTGCGCGAGCACGATTGCGACGAAGTGCAGGGATACCTGTTCGGACGACCGATGCCGGCCAACCAGTTCGAGGCGCAGTTCAGCAACGAAACCCTGTTCATGTTCGAGTAGGTTTGCAGCTTGTCGCTCATGAGCCCCATTTGTCTGCGACATGATGCCCTTTCATATGCCAGACAAAAGCTGATGAGGTAGAATGCCCGCCTATTTCAGCACGATCCTTGAGGACCGCCATGTTCAGCCGTGATTTGACCATTGCCAAGTACGACGCCGATCTCTTTGCCGCCATGGAGCAAGAAGCCCTGCGCCAGGAAGAGCACATCGAGCTGATTGCTTCGGAAAACTATGCCAGCCCGGCTGTCATGGAAGCCCAGGGCTCGGTTCTGACCAACAAATACGCCGAAGGCTACCCAGGCAAGCGCTACTACGGCGGTTGCGAATACGTCGACGTAGTCGAGCAGCTGGCCATCGACCGCGCCAAGGAACTGTTCGGCGCCGATTACGCCAACGTCCAGCCACACGCCGGTTCGCAAGCCAACGCTGCGGTCTACCTGGCCCTGCTGTCGGGCGGCGACACCATCCTGGGCATGAGCCTGGCCCACGGTGGTCACCTGACCCACGGTGCCAACGTCAGCTCGTCGGGCAAGCTGTACAACGCTGTTCAGTACGGCATCGACGCCAACGGCCTGATCGACTACGACGAAGTCGAGCGCCTGGCTGTTGAGCACAAGCCGAAAATGATCGTTGCCGGTTTCTCGGCCTACTCGCAGATCCTGGACTTCCCACGCTTCCGCGAAATCGCCGATAAAGTCGGTGCCTACCTGTTCGTCGACATGGCCCACGTTGCCGGTCTGGTCGCTGCAGGCGTGTACCCGAACCCGGTGCCGTTCGCCGACGTGGTTACCACCACTACCCACAAGACCCTGCGTGGTCCACGTGGCGGCCTGATCCTGGCCCGCGCCAACGCCGACATCGAGAAGAAGCTGAACTCGGCGGTATTCCCGGGTGCCCAGGGCGGCCCGCTGGAGCACGTGATCGCAGCCAAGGCGATCTGCTTCAAAGAAGCACTGCAGCCTGAGTTCAAGGCCTACCAGCAGCAGGTCGTGAAAAACGCCCAGGCCATGGCCGGCGTGTTCATCGAGCGCGGCTTCGACGTCGTTTCCGGTGGCACCGAGAACCACCTGTTCCTGCTGTCGCTGATCAAACAGGATATCTCCGGTAAAGATGCTGACGCTGCCCTGGGCAAAGCCTTCATCACCGTCAACAAGAACTCGGTACCGAACGACCCACGCTCGCCGTTCGTCACCTCCGGCCTGCGCTTCGGCACCCCGGCTGTGACTACTCGTGGCTTCAAAGAGGCCGAGTGTAAAGAACTGGCCGGCTGGATCTGCGACATCCTCGCCGACCTGAACAACGAAGCGGTGATCGATGCCGTTCGTGAGAAGGTCAAGGCTATCTGCGCCAAGCTGCCGGTATACGGCAAGTAATCGCAGTTACCTGATGTGAAAAAGCCCGGCTCTTGAGCCGGGCTTTTTTTTGGCGCCCTCGGTAGGAGCGGGCTTGCCCCGCGAATGCGGTTTGTCAGTCACATAGCATCGCGGGGCAAGCCCGCTCCCATCGACGACAAGGCCTCGAACCCTTCGCGAATCTTCGCCTCCGGCAAATCATCCGCAATAAATACCATCACGCTCTCCCGCGCCTCCCCTTCTGCCCACTCGGTATCCCAGTCAAAACCATAGAGCTTCAGCACGCCCTGGAACACCAGGCGGCGATCCTCACCGGCAATGTTGAGTACACCTTTGTAACGCAGCAGCTGCTTGCCGTGGTCTTCCAGCAACTGGTTCATGAAGTCGCTGAGCCGGTCGATGTCCAGAGGCGTATCGGTGCGCAGCACCAGGCTGGAGATGCGATCAGGCGTGACCGCTTGGCTGACCGGACGCAAGCTCAGTCCGCCACCCAGATCAGCATTGAGGTTGAAACCGCGTACATCGAGTAGTTCAGCCAGATCAATGCGCCCATGCTCAACTACGCGGATGGGGGCACGTCGGTTGATACTACCGAGGCGCTCACTCAAGGCCTGAAAGCTGGCCGGTTCAACGAGGTCGGTCTTGCTCACCAGCAGGCGGTCGGCAAAACCCACCTGCGCCTGAGCGATGGCCTGGGTCAGGTGCTGTTCGGCGTGAGCGGCATCGACCAGGGTGATAATGCCGTCGAGGATGTAGCGCTCACGCAGCTCTTCGTCGATGAAGAAGGTCTGCGCCACGGGCGCCGGGTCAGCGAGCCCGGTGCACTCGATCACCAGGCGGTCGAAGGCAATCTCACCGGCATCCAGGCGCTCAAGCAACAGGTACAGGGCTTTGGTCAGGTCAGTGTGAATGCTGCAGCACACACAACCGTTGGCCAGGGTCATGACCTGCACCGGTTCATCGCCGAGCAATTGGGTATCGATGCCGGCGTCACTGAATTCGTTTTCGATCACAGCGATCTTCAGGCCGTGTTCGGCCTTGAGCAGATGGCGCAGCAAGGTGGTCTTGCCGGCCCCCAGAAAACCGCTGAGTACTGTTACCGGAATGGGCGCGTGCAAACGGAAAATCTCCTCAACTGAAAATGACTGTGGGAGCACGGCAAGCCGGGCTCCCACAGGTTCAACTGGCGTCAGTCACTGTCATTCAACAGCACTTGGGCCCACCCTTGCCGCCGTAACGCGCCTCCTGGCGTTCGCGAAAGAACGCCTCGTAGCTCATCACCGGCTTGTCCGGGTGCTTGGTCTGCATATGCTCGACGTAGTTGTCGTAGTCGGGCATGCCGACCATCAGGCGGGCTGCCTGCCCCAGGTACTTACCCAGTCGACCGAGATCGTTGAACATCACTGCATTCCTCTTCGATTACGCATCTGGCAGCGCCTGGAACGGGGACTCTTTGTCAGTCCGCTCTTTTTTACCCAGGGCGGCAATACCGACCTTGAGGGCGAAGAACAGGATACTGAAGACCACGAACAGGAACAGGATGGTCAGTCCGGCGTTGGTATAGGCGTTGAAGATCACGTGCTGCATCTGGCCAATGTCCTTGGCCGGGGCCAGTACCTGCCCGGCGTCGAGCGCGGTGCTGTACTTGTTGGCCAGGGCCAGGAAGCCGACTGCCGGGTTCGGATCGAACAGTTTGATGAAGCCGGCGGTGGTGGTGCAGATCAGCAGCCAGACCGCTGGCAGCAGGGTGACCCACATGTAGCGCTGGCGCTTCATCTTGATCAGGACCACGGTGCCGAGCATCAGCGCGATACCGGCGAGCATCTGGTTGGAGATACCGAACAGCGGCCACAAGGTGTTGATACCACCCAACGGATCGATCACCCCCTGGTACAGCAGGTAACCCCAGAGCGCCACGCAACCGCCAGTAGCGAGCAGGTTGGCACCCCACGACTCGGTGCGTTTGAGCGCCGGGACGAAGCTGCCGAGCAAATCCTGGAGCATGAAACGTCCGGCACGGGTACCGGCGTCGACTGCAGTGAGGATGAACAGCGCCTCGAACAGGATCGCGAAGTGGTACCAGAACGCCATGGTGTTTTCACCCGGCAGGACCTGGTGAAGGATCTGCGCGATACCTACCGCCAGGGTTGGTGCACCACCGGCACGAGCGAGGATGGTGTGCTCGCCAATGTCCTTGGCCACCGCTTCCAGCGCTTCAGGCGTGATGGTAAAGCCCCAACTGCTGACGGTTTGCGCCACCGACACCACGTCGGAGCCGACCACTGCCGCCGGGCTGTTCATGGCGAAGTACACACCCGGCTCGATCACCGAGGCGGCAACCATGGCCATGATCGCCACGAACGACTCCATCAGCATGCCGCCGTAGCCGATGTAACGGGCGTTGGTTTCGTTATCCAGCAGCTTGGGCGTGGTGCCCGAGGAGATCAGCGCATGGAAGCCCGACACCGCGCCACAGGCGATGGTGATGAACAGGAACGGGAACAGGGTACCTTTCCAGACCGGACCGGTACCGTCGGTGAACTGGGTCAGCGCCGGCATTTTCAGCTCGGGTGCGATGATCAGGATACCGATGGCCAGGCCGACGATGGTGCCGATCTTGAGGAAGGTCGACAGGTAGTCACGTGGCGCCAGTACCAGCCATACCGGCAGTACCGCAGCGACAAAACCGTAGCCCACCAGCATCCAGGTGATCTGCACACCGGTGAAGGTGAATGCCGGCCCCCAGACCGGATCCGCAGCAACCTGGCCCCCCAGCCAGATCGACAGCAACAGCAGCACCACGCCCATCAGCGAGATCTCGCCGATGCGACCCGGGCGGATGTAGCGCATATAGATGCCCATGAACATCGCGATCGGGATGGTCGCCATGACCGTGAACATGCCCCACGGGCTCTCGGCCAGAGCCTTGACCACGATCAGCGCCAGCACCGCGAGGATGATGATCATGATCAGGAAGCAGCCAAACAGGGCGATGGTCCCTGGGATACGGCCCATTTCCTCGCGAACCATGTCACCCAGCGAGCGACCGTTGCGGCGGGTGGACAGGAACAGGACCATGAAGTCCTGGACCGCACCGGCCAGCACCACGCCGGCAATCAGCCAGAGCGTGCCGGGCAGGTAGCCCATCTGCGCGGCCAGGACTGGACCGACCAGCGGGCCAGCGCCAGCGATGGCAGCAAAGTGGTGACCGAAAAGGATGTGTTTGTTGGTCGGGACATAGTCCAGACCATCGTTGTTAAGCACCGCCGGGGTGGCCCGACGCGGGTCCAGCTGCATCACCTTGGTGGCGATGAACAGGCTGTAATAGCGGTAGGCGACCAGGTAGATGGCCACCGAAGCGACGACGATCCACAAGGCGTTGATGGCCTCGCCACGACGCAGGGCGACCACACCCAGCGCACAGGCTCCTATGACTGCCAGCGCCAGCCACGGAATGTGGCGTAGCAGGCTATTATTGTTGTTCATGGTTTGCTTCCAGCTAGTGGATAAAAGACAGCCTTTCGAGTCTAGCGATACTGACAGGAAAGACCACCCCCCACGTTGGTCTAGAGCCTTCAACGCGGGTTGAACAAAACTCGTTATGCGCCCTTGCGCGGGCCTTGGCAAGTGCTGAGCTATAGTCAGGAAGAACCCTGGAGTGTCTGAACATGAGCGACCACCAAGAACGTCGACGTTTCCAACGTGTTGCCTTCGATGCCCCCACCGAACTGCGCCAGGGCGAGCGATGCTGGCCGGTCGAACTACTGGATCTCTCCCTCAAGGGCTTGTTGATCAAGTGCCCGGAACCCTGGGATCCCGACCTGACCCAGGATTTCGAGGCCATTGTTCACCTGAGCGACCAGGCCAAGTTGCAGATGCAGGTCGAATTGCGTCATGAAGAAGGCAATCAGCTGGGGTTTATCTGCCTGCACATTGATATCGATTCAATCAGTCATTTGCACCGTTTGGTGGAGCTGAACCTGGCCGACAGCACCGAAATGATGCGTGAGTTGCGAGAATTGATCGAAGTTTAAAATCTTTTAGCCTGCTACCTACTTTCCTGCCCTGTGCATTTCTGTCCACTCGGACAGCTTTCTCACCCTTCCCGCCAGTCCTCACGCAGCCTTGCGAGGCCTGCGCGCGAGTGTTGGAACGATAACTGCATTCAGTCCATGACCCAAACTGAGCGCCAGACTGTTCCTACGCCAATCTAAAAATTGTATACAATTGTTCTGGCATTGATAGGTAGGACTTGTCTACAGTAGCGCCACAACAATAAAACAGAGACCCCGCCTCATGAATACGTCCTCCTCTAGCACGTCTTCAGCAGCACGTCCCGAAGACGAGAACCTTGGCCTGGGTGCCAACCTGGCGTACGGCCTGCAACACGTATTGACCATGTATGGCGGCATCGTCGCCGTGCCGTTGATCCTCGGTCAGGCCGCAGGCCTGACCCCGGCGGACATTGGTCTGCTGATCGCCGCGTCGCTGTTTGCCGGCGGCCTGGCAACCCTGTTGCAAACGCTCGGGCTGCCGTGGTTCGGCTGCCAGCTACCGCTGGTGCAAGGGGTCTCGTTTGCCGGTGTAGCGACCATGGGCGCGATCCTCAGCAGTGAAGGTGGCGGTGGCTTGCCCGGAGTACTCGGCGCGGTCATGGCAGCGTCCTTCATCGGTTTTCTGATCACGCCGGTGTTCTCGCGGATCACCAAGTACTTTCCGCCACTGGTGACCGGTATCGTCATCACCACCATCGGCCTGACCCTGATGCCGGTCGCTGCGCGCTGGGTCATGGGCGGTAACAGCAAAGCGCCGGATTTCGGCAGCATGGCCAACATCGGCCTGGCCGGCCTGACCTTCGTCATCGTCCTGGTACTGAGCAAGCTGGGCAGCGCCACCATCTCGCGCCTGTCGATCCTGCTGGCGATGGTCATCGGTACCCTGATCGCCTGGTCGCTGGGCATGGCTGACTTCAGCAAGGTCCTTGAAGGTCCGCTGGTGGCAATGCCAAGCCCGTTCCACTTCGGTATGCCGACCTTCCACATCGCTGCGATCCTGTCGATGTGCATCGTGATCATGGTGACCCTGGTGGAAACCTCGGCCGACATCCTTGCCGTCGGTGAAATCATCGATACCAAGGTCGACTCCAAGCGTCTGGGCAATGGCCTGCGCGCCGACATGGCATCGAGCATCCTGGCACCGATCTTCGGTTCCTTCACCCAGAGCGCCTTCGCCCAGAACGTCGGTCTGGTCGCGGTGACCGGGGTGAAAAGCCGTTACGTCGTGGCGACCGGCGGGGTAATCCTGGTGGTGCTCGGCCTGCTGCCGATCATGGGCCGGGTGATTGCCGCCGTACCGACCTCGGTGCTCGGTGGTGCCGGCATCGTGCTGTTCGGTACCGTGGCCGCCAGCGGTATCCGTACCCTGTCCAAAGTCAGCTACAAGAACAACGTCAACCTGATCATCGTTGCCGCCTCGCTGGGCTTCGGCATGATCCCGATCGCCGCGCCGAACTTCTACGCGCAGTTCCCTAACTGGTTCGAGACCATCTTCCACTCCGGCATCAGCTCGGCAGCGATCATGGCCATTGTCCTGAACCTGGTGTTCAACCACTTCACCGCCGGCAACTCGGATCAGCAGTCGGTATTCGCGGCGGCTTACGAACGCACCATCCACTACTCGGATATCTCCGCCCTGCGTGACGGCGACTACTTCGAAGACGGCAAGCTGTTCAACGCCGAAGGCAAGGAGGTGCCGGTGATGAGTGAGGGCGAGCACGGCGAACCGCCGGCACGACGAGAGGCAGTTTCGGAACATTGATGGACGCGACAGCGATAAAAAAGGGCCGGTGCAGATGCACCGGCCCTTTTTTCTTACGCTGCAAGTAGAAACTAAACCGGTGGGAGCGGGCTTGCCCCGCGATTGTGACTCGACCGACACATCGTAATCGCGGGGCAAGCCCGCTCCCACCAATTGCTACTCGAACAGCGCATCCAGCGCTTGCTCCAGTCGGGTGACGGCAATCACCTGCAAACCTGGCGGTGCCTCCTTGGGCGCGTTGCCTTTAGGCACAATGGCGCGTTTGAAGCCATGCTTGGCCGCCTCTTTAAGACGCTCCTGACCACTTGGCACCGGGCGAACCTCGCCAGACAGGCCCACTTCACCAAACACCAGCAGGCCGTTGTCCAGCGGACGATTGCGCAGGCTGGACATGATCGCCGCCATCAGCGCCAGGTCGGACGCCGTCTCCAGCACCTTTACCCCGCCCACGACGTTGAGGAACACATCCTGATCGTGGGTCGGAATGCCGCCATGACGGTGCAGCACCGCCAGCAGCATGGCCAGGCGGTTCTGGTCCAGGCCCAGGGTAACCCGGCGCGGATTGGACAAGTGGCTGTCATCGACCAGCGCCTGGACTTCCACCAGCATCGGTCGGGTGCCCTCCCACGTGGCCATGACCACGCTGCCGGGGACTTCTTCCTGAGCGCGGGTGAGGAAGATCGCCGACGGGTTGGACACTTCCTTCAATCCACGATCGGTCATGCCGAACACACCCAGTTCGTTGACCGCCCCGAAGCGGTTCTTCACTGCGCGCAGCAAACGCAGACGACCATCGGACTCGCCCTCGAAGTACAGAACGGTATCGACCATGTGCTCCAGCACCCGTGGACCTGCCAGTGCGCCTTCCTTGGTGACGTGACCAACGAGGAAGATCGCCGTGCCGCTCTGCTTGGCGTATCGCACCAACAACGCCGCACTCTCGCGCACCTGGGACACGCCGCCGGGCGCCGACTGCAACTGCTCGGTAAAGATGGTCTGGATCGAGTCAATCACCATGACCTTGGGTTTTTCCAGGCGAGCGGTGGCAATGATGGTTTCGATGCAGGTTTCGGTCATTACCCGCAACTGATCCTGGGGCAGGCCCAGGCGTCGCGCCCGCATCGCTACCTGCTGCTGGGATTCTTCGCCGGTGACGTACAACGCCGGCATGCGCGTGGCGATAGCACACAGCGTCTGCAACAGAATGGTCGACTTACCGATTCCCGGGTCGCCACCGATGAGTACCACCGAGCCGTCGACCAGGCCGCCGCCCAACACCCTGTCCAGCTCGGCGCTGGCGGTGGAAAAACGTGGAATCTCTTCGATGCTGACTTCGGCCAGGGTCTTGATCTGAGCCTGCTGCCCGGCCCAGCCGGTGCGACCGCTGGGCGCCGCGGCCGCGCCGCTCTCCAGCACGGTCTCGACCAGGGTGTTCCAGGCACCGCACTCGCCGCACTGTCCAGCCCATTTCGGAAAGGTCGCGCCGCACTCGGTGCAGCCGTACATGCGCTTGGCCTTGGCCATGGGGGACGGTCCTCGAAAAAAGGGACCATGATAGCCGACCTGTGTGACCTGGGCCGCCACATAAAACGACAAAACTATTCGATATAACTGCAGTCTGTAGCTGCAGCGCGGCGCATGAAGCGCATAGCTGAATTACACTGCGTTTACCAAACTCATCTGTTACAAGGAATAAACCATGGGCGTGCTCAGTGAATTCAAGGCCTTTGCGGTCAAAGGGAATGTGGTCGACATGGCCGTCGGTATCATCATCGGCGCCGCCTTTGGCAAAATCGTTTCATCCTTTGTGGGTGATGTGATCATGCCACCGATCGGTTTGCTGATCGGCGGTGTCGACTTCAGTGATCTGGCCGTCACCTTAAAAGCGGCCGAAGGCGAAATACCGGCAGTGGTGCTGGCCTACGGCAAGTTCATCCAGACCGTTCTCGACTTCATCATCGTCGCCTTCGCAATCTTCATGGGCGTCAAAGCGATCAACCGCCTGAAACGCGAAGAAGCCGAAGCACCCACCCTGCCGCCGGTGCCTACCAAAGAAGAAGAGCTGCTCACCGAGATCCGCGACCTGCTCAAATCGCAGAATCGGCAACCCTGATTTTCAGGAACAAAAACGGCGCCCTAGGGCGCCGTTTCCATTTCTACCGGCTTACCAGTAGTTTTCGACCGCCACCTGTCCCGGTCGGCGGCTCAAGCTCAATTGCAGGTCACGCTGCTTGAGGACCTGGCGGGTGTCGTCGATCATCTGCGGATTGCCGCAGAGCATCACCCGTGAATGTTCCGGCGTCAGTGCCAGACCTGCGGCGCGTTCAAGCTCGCCATTCTCGATCAGGGTGGTGATACGCCCGTTGAGGGCACCGGGGTGCTGCTCGCGGGTAACCACCGGAATGAACTGCAACTTGCCCGCGTACTCAGCCAGATAGTCGCGTTGCTCCAGACCTGCGATCAGGTCGAGGTAAGCCAGCTCCTTTGCTTCGCGCACTGAATACACCAGCTTGATCGACTCGAAACGCTCCCAGGCTTCAAAGTCCTGCAGAATCGAGACAAACGGCGCGATGCCGGTTCCGGTGGCCAACAACCACAGATCCCGACCATCGGCAAAGCGATCCAGGGTCAGAAATCCGAAGGCCTGTTTGTCGATCAGCAAGCTGTCGCCTTCCTTCAGGCGACTCAACTCGCTGGTGAACTCGCCCCCCGGCACCACAATGGAAAAGAAATCCAGGTGTTCGTCAAAAGGCGACGAGACCATCGAATAGGCGCGCCAGACCACACTGCCATCAGCCTTGGTCACCCCCAGGCGGGCAAACTGGCCGGAACGGAAGCGGAACCCCGGATCACGCGTGGTACGCAGGCTGAACAGGCTGGGGGTCAGCGGCTGGACGTCGAGCAACGTCTGGCGGGTGAACTTTTCAGCGCTGGCAGTCATGACTTACTCCAAAGAACAGATGCGCCCAGTGTCGCGCAAACGCGCGAGGATAAACACCGCCGGATTGTAGTGACATCGCTGGGTACAGAATGGCGAACACAGTCGACGCTGCAGTTTGCAGGGCGAGCAAATAACCAAACTGTCAAAAGGCGTACACACATGTAGCGAATAAACTTAGCAGAGGTGTCAGGTATTACCTACACTCCACTTCTGTTTTGTGGATCCAGAATGCTTGAGGACCTTGCCATGCCCCATTGGAAGGAAGAACAGCTGCAACAACTACTCAATGAGACAAATGAACAACGGATGTTCTACACGGCAACGTCCTTGGCAAAGCAACTGGGCATGGAATATTTTTCATTCGTCACCCGCACTCACCTGGCGGGTCCGCAACCGCAGGTCAGGACCTACAACAACTACCCCACGGCCTGGAACGAACGCTATCAGCGGTGCAACTATCTGAGCATCGACCCGATCCTCGCCCATTGCCATACTTCGTTGCTGCCCATTCTCTGGGAGGATCAGGTCTTCCGACAGACACCCGAGCTCTGGGAGCAGGCCCGATTCCATGGGCTATGTTATGGCTGGAGCCAATCTGCACACGATCTACGGCAAAACGAAAGCATCCTCAGCGTGGTCCGCAATCATACGCCGGTCGATACCAATGAGTTCTACGACACGGCCGGGCAAACCATCTGGCTGTGCAACCTGATGCACACCCTGATCATTGAGCGCAAATCAACCAGTCAACAGCCTTCCTTTCACCTCTCCATCCGTGAAACCGAAGTACTGAAATGGTCCGCCGCCGGCAAGACCGCTGCCGACATCGCCTGCATCCTCACCCTGTCGCAAAGCACGGTGAATTTTCATATCCGCAGCATCATCAGCAAGCTGAACACCAGTAACAAGGCCGGCGCCATTGCGATTGCGGCCATGAACGGTCTCCTCGGGTAACCCCTTGCTGGTCAAAGCCCTGTAGAATCATGCCCCTGTAAAACGCCGCCGAATGCGCCGCGTGACCATGCCTCAGAGCCTTACGCCATGCCCTTGTTGACCAGCCCCTTCGCCGAACTCGACCTGCTTCGCCAGCCCGAGCAAGCCAACGATCCCTTGCAGGCATTCGACGCCGCCGACGAGTACCTGTTGCAGTATCTGGCCGAACAATCGCCAGATATCAGCACGCGCGTGCTGGTACTCAATGACAGCTTTGGCGCTTTGGCCATCAGTTTGAGCGGTCGCCTGCAAGTCACCAGCAGTGGCGACTCACACCTCGCCCGCCTGGCGCTGGAAAAAAACCTGGCGCGTAATGGCCAGGCGTTCGACGCACTGCCGTTCATTGCGGCCAATGCCCACTGGCAAGGCCCGTTCGACCGGGTGCTGGTACGCGTACCCAAGACCCTGGCACTGCTTGAAGAACAATTGATCCGCTTGCAAGGTCATCTGGCGCCTGGCGCCCAGGTGGTTGCCGGGGCAATGATCAAACACCTGCCACGCGCTGCCGGTGACTTGCTGGAAAAATACATTGGCCCGGTACAGGCATCGCTGGCGCAGAAAAAAGCCCGCCTGCTGATCGCCACTGCAGAGGAAAAGGGACCGTTTACCTCGCCCTATCCGAGCCGCTACCAAATGGACGCGCCACGCCTGGAACTGCTCAACCATGCCAATGTGTTCTGCCGCGAAGGCCTGGACATCGGCACCCGCGCGTTCCTCCCGCACCTGCCTGGCAACCTCGGCTCAGCGCGGGTCGCCGACCTTGGTTGTGGCAATGGGGTACTGGCCATCGCCAGCGCCCTGAGCAATCCGCAGGCGCATTACACCCTGGTCGATGAGTCCTACATGGCCACCCAGTCGGCACTGGAGAACTGGCAGGCGGCGCTGGGTGATCGCGAAGTCAGCGTCCGCGCCGACGATGGCCTGGCCGCTCAGCCGGCCCAGTCTCTGGACGTCGTACTGTGCAATCCACCCTTCCATCAGCAGCAGGTGGTCGGCGACTTTCTCGCCTGGCGCATGTTCCAGCAGGCACGTGAAGCGCTGATGGTCGGCGGTGCGCTGTACATTGTCGGTAACCGCCACCTGGGTTATCACAGCAAACTGGCGCGGTTGTTCCGTGGTGTTGAGCAAGTGGCGGCGACACCGAAGTTCGTGGTGCTCAAAGCGCGCAAGTAAAGCCCTGCTATTGGCATAAAAAAACCCTCCGCAGCTGACGCTGCGAAGGGCTGTAAATCCGCCGCAAGGCGGTGATGGGAAGTACCTTTCAGGAGGTGCTCAGACCTGCTGCAGCCATGAACATGCGCATCAGCCAGGCAACAATCCCCAGGGCCGCCACGCTGCCGGCCCAGATCACCGCCAGCCAGCCCAGCCGTTGCCACAGCGGCTTTTTCTCTTCATCGAAGGTGTGTTTGCCGGTCATTGCCAGGCCCTCCTAGTGGTAGCCATCCTCGTGGGTCACCTTGCCGCGGAACACGTAGTAGCTCCAGAAGGTGTAGCCAAGGATGAACGGAATGATGAACAGCGCTCCGACCAGCATGAAACCCAGGCTCTGCGGTGGTGCCGCAGCATCCCAGATCGAAACCGCCGGTGGGATGATGTTCGGCCACAAGCTGATACCAAGGCCGCTGTAGCCTAGGAAGATCAGCGCCAGGGTCAGCAGGAACGGGGTGTAGTGCGCGTTGCGTGCCACTGCCCGCAGCAGACCGTACAGGGTCACCAGCACCAGGATCGGCACCGGCAGGAACCAGAACAGGTTAGGCAGGGTGAACCAGCGCGAGGCGATCTCCGGGTGCGCCAGCGGCGTCCAGATACTGACGATACCGGTCACCGCCAGCAGCACCAAGGCCAAAGGTCGTGCCAGATCATGCATCTGCAGTTGCAGCTTGCCTTCGGTTTTCATGATCAGCCAGGTGCAGCCGAGCAAGGCGTAGGCGACGATCAAACCCAGGCCACAGAACAGACTGAACGGGGTCAACCAGTCAAAAGCACCACCGGCATAGCTACGGTCGACCACTTTGAAGCCTTCGATGAACGCACCCAGGGCCACACCCTGGAAGAAGGTCGCAACCAATGAACCACCGATGAACGCCTTGTCCCAGAGGTGACGTTTTTCGGCCGTGGCCTTGAAGCGGAACTCGAAAGCCACGCCGCGGAAAATCAGGCCGACCAGCATCAGCATCAATGGCAGGTACAGCGCCGAAAGCACCACGGCATAGGCCAGCGGGAAGGCACCAAACAACGCCGCACCGCCCAGTACCAGCCAGGTTTCGTTACCGTCCCAGACCGGCGCGACGGTGTTCATCATCACGTCACGGTCCTGCTCGCCTTTGACGAAGGGGAAAAGAATGCCGATCCCCAGGTCGAAACCATCCATGACCACGTACATCATGATGCCGAAGATAATGATCACGGCCCAGATCAGTGGAAGATCAATACCCATGACTCAGTTCCCCTTGTTCAGGCTGGCGCGCTCGCCATTGTCATGATCGTCGCTGTCATCGGCAGCGGAGAGCGGCCGTGCAGGCGTACGTTTCTGGCCAGGTCCGCCTTTGATGGGTTCTTCGCCCTCGCCGGTTTTCGGCCCCTTGCGCACCAGACGCATCATGTAGCCCAGACCCGCACCGAACAGGGCGAAGTAGACCACCACGAACATCACCAGGGTCACGCCCAGCTGGGTGTAGCTGTGGTTGGAAACACCATCGGCAGTACGCATCACGCCATAGATCACCCAGGGCTGACGGCCAACCTCGGTAGTGAACCAACCGGCGAGGATCGCGATCAGGCCGGACGGGCCCATCCACAAGGTCAGGTAGAGGAACGGCCGCGAGCTGTAGATTCTGTCGCGCTTACGCAGCCACAGGCTCCAGAGGCCGACGAAGATCATCAGCATGCCCAGGCCGACCATGATCCGGAACGACCAGAACACCACGGTGGAGTTGGGTCGATCTTCCTTCGGGAACTCCTTCATTGCCGGTACTTGCTTGTCCAGACTGTGGGTCAGGATCAGGCTGCCCAGCGCCGGGATTTCCACTTTGAAGTGGGTGGTTTCGGCCTCCATGTCGGGAATGCCGAAGAGGATCAGCGGGGTCGGCTCGTCACCGACATTTTCCCAGTGACCTTCGATCGCGGCGATTTTCACCGGTTGGTGCTTGAGGGTGTTCAGGCCATGGAAGTCACCGATCACGGCCTGAATCGGCGCCACGATCAGGGCCATCCACATGGCCATCGAGAGCATTTTGCGGATCGCCGGATTATCACGCCCACGCAGCAGGTGCCAGGCCGCCGAAGCACCGACGAAGAACGCCGTGGCAACGAACGCCGCGGTGGCCATGTGCGCCAGGCGGTACGGGAACGACGGGTTGAAGATCACTGCGAACCAGTCCACCGGGACCACCACGCCGTTGACGATTTCGTAACCTTGCGGCGTCTGCATCCAGCTGTTGGAAGCCAGAATCCAGAACGTGGAAATGATCGTACCGATAGCCACCATGACCGTGGCAAAGAAGTGCAGGCCGCGGCCGACACGATTCCAGCCAAAGAGCATGACGCCGAGGAAACCGGCCTCGAGGAAGAAGGCAGTCAGTACTTCATAGGTCAGCAGCGGTCCGGTAATGGAGCCGGCAAAGTCGGAGAACTTGCTCCAGTTGGTACCGAACTGATAGGCCATGACCAGGCCGGAGACCACCCCCATGCCGAAGTTGACGGCAAAGATTTTCGACCAGAAGTGGTAAAGGTCACGGTAGACGCTGTTGTTGGTCTTCAGCCACAGCCCTTCAAGCACCGCCAGGTAACTCGCCAGGCCAATGGTGATGGCCGGAAACAGGATGTGAAAAGAGATGGTAAATGCGAACTGAATTCGGGCGAGATCTAAGGCCTCTAATCCGAACATAGTGCTTCCTCTGTCAGGTAATCCGGCGTCAGGCGGTGGGCCTTGGCGCCAACTGCCCCCACGGTAGTTGAGTGCGGCTAGTTGGAATTGTTCTGAAAACTTCACAACGCAGGGAATTCGGCCGTATGGCCCTACCGTTGCAAATGAAACTATTGATCCAGATCAACGGTTGCCTGAAAGGATAGTCCTGAACGGCCCGCGCGGTTGTGTGGTTCATTGCCGCAGATCAGTTGTGCACGGTTTTATGCGCCCCAAAACAGTGCACAAACGGCGTAAACCTCGATTTCTTCGTAACTCGCGGTTACAAACTGATGATAATCTGCACCGCCGTTCCCTCGCCGAGGCTCTGTTTCGCCGATGTCAGACCATCCGCTGCTGCTGCGCCACCACCGCCCCTTCCTAGCGTTCTGGCTGGCTCGCGTCTGTACCGCCAGCGGCTTCCAGATGCTGACCGTGGCCATCGGCTGGCACCTCTACCAACTGACCGGCAATGTCCTCGACCTTGGCCTGGTCGGCCTGGTGGAGTTCGCCCCGCGGGTGTTGTTCATGTTGCATACCGGGCATGTCGCCGACCGCTATGACCGGCGCCGGGTCGCAGCCTTGTGCCAGACTGCCCAGGCGCTGATTGCCCTGGCGCTGGTGGTCGGCAGCAGCACCGGCAATGTCAGCCGCGAGCTGATCTTCATCCTCGCCTTCCTGCTGGGCAGTGCCCGCTCCTTCGAGATGCCGGCGACTCAGGCACTGCTACCCAACGTGGTGCCCGCCGAACTGTTTCCCCGCGCGGTGGCCGCCTCAGCCTCGGCCATGCAGGCGGCAACCATCGTCGCGCCCGCTGTGGGTGGTTTTCTCTATGCGTTTGGCAGCACCTGGGTCTATGGCCCGACCGTGCTCATGTATGTCATCGCCTGCCTGTTGACCCTGAGCCTCAGCGTCCGGGCGCAGCGCCCGCAACAGGGGCGCGCAAGCCTGGATTCGCTGCTGGCCGGGATTCGCTTCATCCGCAGCCGCCCGGACATTCTCGGCGCCATCTCCCTGGATCTGTTTGCAGTCCTGCTGGGCGGCGCCACCGCACTGCTGCCGGTGTTCGCCAAGGACATATTGCTCACCGGTCCCTGGGGCCTGGGCCTATTGCGTTCGGCACCGGCGGTTGGCGCGTTGCTGATGTCGCTGTGGCTGGCGCGCTTCCCGGTCGAGCGCAAGGTCGGACGGGTGATGTTCACCGCCGTCGGCATCTTTGGTGTGGCCACCATCGCCTTCGGCCTATCGACTTCGTTCTGGTTCTCCCTGGCGGTGCTGGCCGTGCTCGGCGCGGCAGACATGATCAGCATGGTGATTCGTGGCGCCTTCGTGCAACTTGAGACACCGGATGAAATGCGTGGCCGGGTCAGCGCGGTGAACGGGCTGTTTATTGGGGCATCAAACCAGTTGGGTGAGTTCGAGTCGGGGGTGACCGCGCACTGGTTCGGCACCGTGCCGGCGGTGGTGCTCGGCGGGGTCGGGACGCTGGTGGTGACCGGGGTGTGGATAAAGCTGTTTCCGAGCCTGGCCGGGCGGGATCATATGCACAGCAAGTCTTCGGGCTGAACTGTCACACCTGCATCTGCCCCGCAATCCGGTTACGCACAGCCTTGCTCACCAGGCGTTCCACCAACGTCAATGCAAACTCCAGTGCCGCTCCCGAACCCTGGGCGGTAATGCAGTTGCCATCCACCACCACCGGCTGATCAACGAAACTGCACCCGGACAGCTGCTGGCTGGCATCCGGATGACAGGTCATGCGCCGCTGCCGCAATACCCCAAAGGCTTGCAAGGCCAAGGGCGCTTCGGCAATGGCGGCAAATATCTTTCCAGCCTTGGCCTGATCCTTCACCAACTGTCCCAGGGGCTGGTGCTGGGCCATATGCTGAGCGCCTTTGTCTCCCCCCGGCAATACGATCAGGTCGAACGGCTGGACGAGCAGATCCACCAACATGCCGTCAGCGGTCAGCCGTGTGCCACGGGCACAGGTCAGCATCCGCCGGCCTTCGATGCTGGCTACCACCACTTCCACCGCAGCACGGCGCAACACATCGATCAGGGTCACGCTCTGCAGGTCATCCACGCCTTCGGCGACTACGATCAGGGCTCTCTGGGTCATCACTGCGCTCCACCGGGGTATGAATAAAGCGTAGCCGCTCAGAGCATCAGGGTAAGTTGACACTCGTAGCCCTTGCGGGCGCGGTAGCCATCACCACTGTCAACCCAGCCAGAGGCCCGGTACAGCCCCAGGGCGGCGTGGTTGTCCGGATCCACCGACAACTGCAGACGGCGCACCTCAGGCCACAAGGCGCGAACCAGGCCCGGTAACGCCTGCATACAAAATCGTCCGACGCCGCGCCCCTGAAAGCGCCGATCCACTTGCACGGCATTGATCGTGGCTGCATCGACCTGCGCCCAGGGCGGCAAAAACGCCCCACGCTGGAGCAACAGGAACGCCCGCGGCAGGGCATCGAGCAACACCACCACGCCGCGCATGTCATCACTGTCAGCGCTCAGCAGAAGGTACAGTGCACTGGCCATATCACCGGCATAGCGCTGCTGCTCGGGGGGCAGCTGGATGTCGAGTAGATGTTCGCGCTGCATCTGGTTCAGGTCGCGGTAGTCAATCAGTTGCACAGTTGGCGCTCATGCGGAGGCAATGGAGGGATCGGCGCAGAATCTGCAGATATCTGCAGTGTATCGCGACATTAATTACCGCTCGCCGAGCATGCTGGTATGATGCGCGGCTTTTTTCCGACCCAATCAATTTCCACACACCGTCCACTACGGTCTGTGCTTTGCTGATGGGGTCGATACATTCACGGCGCCGGGGCGCGCCACGGGGAGCAGGCATGCTGGAAAGGCTGTTTCAACTAAAAGCACACGACACCAATGTCCGCACCGAAATTCTCGCGGGCGTCACCACCTTCCTGGCCATGGCCTACATCCTGTTCGTCAACCCGAGCATTCTCGGCGAGACCGGCATGGACAAGGGCGCACTGTTTGTCGCCACCTGTCTGGCCGCCGCCATCGGTTCGACGACCATGGGTCTGATCGCCAACTACCCGATCGCCCTGGCACCGGGCATGGGCCTGAACGCCTTCTTCACCTACACCGTGGTCCTGCACATGGGGCACACCTGGCAGGTAGCCCTGGGCGCGGTGTTCATTTCTGCCGTGCTGTTCTTCCTGTTGTCGATCTTTCGAATCCGTGAGTGGATCGTCAACAGCATCCCGCTGCCACTGCGCTCGGCCATCGCTGCCGGTATCGGCCTGTTCCTGGCGCTGATCGCCCTGCATAACGCTGGCATTGTGGTCGACAACAAGGCAACCCTGGTGGGTCTGGGTGACCTCAAGCAACCGGCGCCGATCCTCGCGACCCTGGGCTTCTTCCTGATCGTCGCCCTGGAAGCGCTGAAAGTGCGTGGTGCGGTACTGATCGGCATCCTCGCCGTCACCGTGGCCTCGATTGGCCTGGGCTTCACGCCGTTCGCTGGCGTGGTGTCGATGCCACCTTCGCTGGCGCCGACCTTCCTGCAACTGGACATCAAGGGCGCCCTGGATGTCGGTCTGATCAGCGTGATCTTTGCCTTCCTGTTCGTTGACCTGTTCGACAACTCCGGCACCCTGATCGGCGTAGCCAAACGCGCGGGCCTGATGCGCAAAGACGGTCACATGCCGAAGATGGGCCGCGCCCTGATCGCCGACAGTACCGCTGCCATGGCCGGTTCCCTGCTCGGCACCTCGACCACCACCAGCTACATCGAGTCGGCTGCCGGCGTGAGTGCTGGCGGACGCACCGGTCTGACCGCCATCGTGGTTGCCATCCTGTTCCTGCTGGCGCTGTTCTTCGCCCCGCTGGCCGGTAGCGTGCCGGCCTTTGCCACTGCACCGGCACTGTTGTTCGTCGCGGTATTGATGGCTTCGGGCCTGGCTGAAATAAACTGGGACGACGTCACCGAAGCCGCTCCAGTGGTGATCACCGCCCTGGCCATGCCGCTGACCTACTCGATCGCCAACGGCATCGCCTTCGGCTTCATTTCCTGGACCGCGATCAAGCTGCTCTCCGGCCGCCGCCGCGACCTGAACCCGGCGCTGGTGATCCTCTCGATCCTGTTCGTCATCAAGCTGGGCTGGTTCAACGCATGAGTGCTGTCTTAGACCCTTCGACCTACACCCAACAGCTCGACGCCAAGGCTGCACGCCTGCGCGAGCTGCTGGCGCCCTTCGATGCACCGGAACCTGCGGTGTTCGATTCGCCCCGCGAGCATTACCGCCTGCGCGCCGAGTTCCGCTTGTGGCGTGAAAACGAGCAGCGCTTCTACGCGATGTTCGCCCCGGGCGAGAAGCACACGCCGATCCTGATCGAAGACTTCCCGATCGCCAGCCTGCGCATCAATGAACTGATGCCGCGACTCAAAGCCGCCTGGCAAGCCAGCTCGGCGCTGAGCTTCAAGCTGTTCCAGGTGGAGTTCCTTACCACCCTGGCCGGCGATGCGATGATCACCCTGTGCTATCACCGTCCATTGGACGAACATTGGGAGGCTGCTGCGCAGCAACTGGCCAAAGACCTGGACGTCAGCATCATCGGCCGCTCCAAAGGCAAGCGTGTGGTGATCGGTCGCGACTATGCGGTTGAAGAACTGCAGGTTGCCGGGCGCAGTTTCCGCTACCGTCAGCCAGAAGGTGCCTTCACTCAGCCTAACGGCGCGGTGAACCAGAAGATGCTCAACTGGGCTTACGAGGCACTCGGCGAGCGTCAGGACGACCTGCTGGAGCTGTATTGCGGCAACGGCAACTTCACCCTGCCACTGGCGACCCGGGTGCGCAAAGTGCTGGCCACCGAGATCAGCAAGACCTCGGTCAACGCCGCCCTGCACAACCTCGACGACAACGCTGTGGATAACGTGCGCCTGGTGCGCCTGTCTGCCGAGGAGCTGACTGAAGCACTGAACGACGTTCGCCCGTTCCGCCGTCTGGAAGGCATCGACCTGAAGAGCTACCAGTTCGGCAGCGTCTTCGTCGATCCACCGCGTGCCGGCATGGACCCGGACACCTGCGAGCTGACCCGGCGCTTCGACAACATCCTGTACATCTCCTGCAATCCGGAAACCCTGGCGGCGAACATCGCTCAGCTACACGACACGCACCGCATCGAGCGCTGTGCACTGTTCGACCAGTTCCCGTATACGCACCACATGGAGAGTGGCGTGTTGCTGGTTCGACGTTGACCCCAAGGTTGCAGGCGCCGGCACTGCCAGCGCCTGCAACAGGCCACAGACTTAGGAGCATCGCCCCCTGATGGATCAGTTCAGTGCCATGCAGTCCTTCCGTCGCGTGGTCGAGCACGGCAGTTTCAGTGCCGCTGCCGCTTCGGTCGGCCAATCCCATACGGTGTTGTCGCGCCAGGTCAAAAACCTTGAGCGCCAGCTCGGCAGTCAACTGCTCAACCGCACTACCCGACGCTTGCAACTGACCGAAGCGGGCGCCCTGTTCTATCGCCACTGCGTACAAATCCTCGATCAGATGGAAGCCATGACTCTGGAGCTCTCCGAGCACCAGCAACAGCCCTCCGGAACCTTGCGCCTGAGCGTGTCCAGCGCGTTTGGCGAACTGGAGCTGGGGCACTGGCTACCTGGCTTTGTCGAACGCTTCTCTCAACTGCAGATCGAACTGAGTTGCACCGACCGCTTCGTCGACATGCTCGAAGAGGGCATCGATCTGTGCCTGCGCGTCACCGATCACCTGCCGGATTCCAGTCTGGTGGCACGCACGCTGGCGCCGAGTGAAGTGATCCTGGTCGCCGCCCCGTCCTACCTCAAACGCCTGCCACGTCCGATCAGCGCCGATAATCTGGGTGAACATCCACTGCTGGGATACAACCGTCTCGCCCAACCGCAGCGCCTGCGGCTCTGTGATCCATCAGGCAGCCAGCGCGAAGTGGTGATGCCCAGTCGTGTCAGCGCCAACTCGCCGATGGCATTACGCGCCGCCGCGATCAGTGGCCTGGGTATCGCCAGCTTTGATCGCTTCATCGTCTTTGATGCGCTCAAAGATGGCCGCCTGGTGCAACTGCTGCCGGACTGGCAGCAACCCCCACGCACCCTGTATGCGCTCTACCCGCAAAGCCGTTACCTGGCGCCAAAGGTGCGCGCGCTGCTGGACTACGTTCAGGCCTATTATCGGGCACCGCGCTGGCAGGTATGACTGGTGCAAAAAATGCACAGGTCTTGGCCCCTTGTGTGCGTATTTCTGCATCAATCGTTCAATTAACCTTCGCTCACTCCACTCAACGAAGGTTATACCCATGACAATCCTGAAAAACGCTCTGCTCGGCCTGGCCCTTGCCGTCTCTGCCACTGGCGTCTTCGCCAAAAGCGAGAGCAAACCCGAGGCACTGATTTCGCTGCCCAACGCCGCACTGCAGTGGCAGGCAGTACCCAACACCAACGGCGCGGTTACTTACGCGAACACCGAAGGGGATATTTTTGGCAAGGGCAACTACTCGGCCTTTGTCACCTTCAAGGCTGGCACCGACAATGGCTTGCACACCCACAGCCAAACCCTGCCAACGGTGGTCCTGAAAGGTACTTTCTATGCCGTGATCGACAAGGTGCGCACCGAGTTCCCTGCAGGCTCGTACTACAAGCTGCCCGCCAACCTGGTACATGAAAGCGGCTGTACCGCTGCAGCCGATTGCCTGCTGTTCCAGTACCAGGTCGATAACTTCGACCTGGTACCGGTGAAAGGCTAAATCCGGAGCGGGCTCATTCCTTCAGCCCAGCCCCGAACACATCAACAAGGGCACCTGCTGGTCTTCATCCGTCAGCGCACCATGGTGCCCACGCCATTGACTGGGGTGTTTCTCCACTTCGCTGCGAATGATTCCGCCAGCGCCGGTGGGTACCACGATCAGGTCGCCGATCCGCGCTTCCGCCTGGCTCAGCAACACATCCCCGAACAAGCCCGCAGCAATCGCCTGGGCCTTGGACAACACCCGGTAATCATCGCCCAGGCGATTCTGCCAACGCTCGTGCACACGATCCTGCTGGGTCGGGACATACAAGTAGCGCGCGCGGATATCCCCCGCAATAGCACGCACGCCCTCCTGCAACACCGGATCGAGATCAAAGTCACGAACCCGATCGCTGTCCAGCGCGAGCATGCCGTGGTCGGCGATGACCATCAGTTGCACGTGCTCCGGTAGCTTGCGGGCGATGGCCTGCGCAAGCTGGTCGGCAATTTCCAGTTGCTTGAGCCAGCCCTCGGAGCCCGGACCAAACAAGTGCCCGGCAAAATCCAGGTCACCAAAATAGGCAAAACAGAAGGCCGGTTCTTCGGTAGCCAGCGCGGCATTGATCAGTTCCGGGTAGGCGTCATACGCCGGGGCCGGGAGTATTCGCCCGGCCTTATAGATCGCCTGGCTGAAGGCAGAGTTGGCAAAACGTCCGAGCATGACCGTACTGATCGCAATGCCCTGTGCACTGGCCAGGCTCCAGGCATCGGGCGGCACAATGAACGACTCGGGTGCCGGTGCCGCACCTGGCTGCGCTTCGGTTTGCAGCGCTGCCGTAGTCCAGGATAGCGGCGACAGCTCGGTGTGCTCATCCAGGGCAAAGGTGCAGCCGACAATGCCATGGGCACCGCTGCCAAGCCCTGACGTCACCGAGGCCAGGCTGGAGGCGGTCGTCGCCGGGAAGCCCACGCGAAAGGACGAATCCGGCTGCATCAGGGAGGCGAGGAACGGCGCGTGCCGGGCATGCGCCTGCAACAGGTTCCAGCCCAGGCCATCGATCAACAGCAGGCAGGTGGCCGGCGAGCGGTCGAGCCTGAAGCTGTTGCGAAAGCCCTGGCCACCCAGAGCGGCGAAGATCGACTGGGTCAGGTTGGCCAGGCCCGGCCAGGTTTCTCCCAGCAACTGCGAATCGTTGAACGGCATTGCCATGTCTCCCTCCGTGGTCAGGTGCTCGCAACAGGTGTAGCACAGGCTGTGCGATCAGCGCACAGAAAAGCTCGCTCGGCGGGCTTCATCGATTGACCAAATTAACCAAACGGTACATTTTCACTGAAAGCCTCTTTCCAAGAACAACAATGGAGTTTTCCGATGAATCCGGCCACCCCGCACGGCATCCTTGCCGGCCTGATCGGTGCAGGTATCCAGGCCTCGCGCACCCCTGCGCTGCATGAGCATGAAGGCCACGCTCAGGGTCTGAACTACCTGTACCGGTTGATCGATCTGGATCAGTTGCAACTCGACAGCAGCGCCCTGGAGCAACTGCTCACTGCCGCCGAATCCATGGGCTTCACCGGACTGAATATCACCTTCCCGTGCAAACAGGCGATCCTGCCGCTGCTCGACGAACTCTCTGCAGAAGCCCGGGGCATTGGCGCAGTCAATACGGTGGTGCTCAAGAACGGTAAACGTATAGGCCATAACACCGACTGCCTGGGTTTTGCCGAAGGCTTGCGCCGCGGCCTGGCCGACGTGCCGCGTCATCGGGTGGTGCAGATGGGTGCAGGCGGTGCCGGAGCGGCAGTTGCCCATGCCCTGCTGGCCGAAGGGGTCGCGCAGTTGACGGTGTTCGATGTCGAGCTGGCGCGGGCCCAAGCCCTTGTGGATAACCTCAATGCGCATTTCACTGGCGCCCCTGCCCGTGTCGGGCATGACCTGGCAAGCGCCCTGAGCGAGGCCGATGGCCTGGTCAACACCACACCGATGGGCATGGCCAAGCTACCGGGCATGCCGGTGCCCAAGGCATTGCTCAGGACTGATCTGTGGGTGGCGGAGATCGTTTACTTTCCGCTGGAAACCGAGCTGCTGCGTGAAGCCCGGGCGCTGGGCTGCCGCACGCTCGACGGGTCGAACATGGCAGTGTTTCAGGCGGTGAAGGCGTTTGAACTGTTCAGCGGGATAAAGCCGGATGCGGCGCGGATGATCGAGCATTTCAATAGCATGGGCAGTTGAAAGCATCGCGGGGGGAGGGAGACCAGACAACGGGGACCGGCTGTCGAGGGGGGGCTTACTCGCGGGAAAAGCCCCCTCCAAACTGTGGTTTTTGGGGGGACGGTCTTCCCCCGCTATTGCACGGGATCAGGCCTGCAAGAATCTCAACACCGAGTCGCAAATCATCTCGCGATGCCGCGCCTTGAGCGCCGCATCTTCGAAATCGACCTGAAAAATCTCGCCAAAGGTGTTGCGGTTCGACACCCGATAAAAGCAGAACGAACTGATCAACAGGTGCACATCCAGCGCTTCCAGCCCCTGGCGGAATACACCCTCGGCAGCGCCGCGACGCAGGATCTCGTCCAGCGCGGTGAGTACGGTCTTGTTCATCGAGCGAATCGCCGAGGAGCGTTTCACGAACTCACCGTGGTGCAGGTTCTCGTTGCAGACGATACGCACGAAATCGACATTGCGATCATGGTGATCGAAGGTGAACTCCACCAGCCGGCGAATGCCCTGACGCGGTTCCAGTTCAGCCAGATGAAGGTTGCTCTCGGTGTTGCGGATATCACCGTAGAGCTTCTCCAGCACCTCGACGTACAACTGCTCCTTGCTGTTGAAGTAGTAGTAAATCATGCGCTTGGAAGTCTGGGTGCGCTCGGCGATGGCATCGACCCGGGCGCCCGCCAGTCCCTGTTGGACGAACTCGCTGATTGCCGCCTGGAGAATGTTCTCGCGGGTCTTTTCCGGGTTGTTCTTGCGACCCTTGCGCGCCACCGGTTCCGGGGCTGCGCAGAGTGCTGGAGTAGTTGTCATACAGGACTCGTGGCCAACGATTAACCCGGTGATTATGAGCCCCGGGGGACAAGGAAGAAAGCCTGCCGGACGCGCCCCTACAAACGGGCTTGTGCCGGCGCGCCAGCCCGCGCCTTGGCCATTGCCGCCAGGCGTACGGCAACGTTGGCTGCGCCATAGCCACTGTAGCCATTGCGCCGCTGCAGGACCTCAAAGAAGAAGCGTTCCTCGAACGGCTCGGTGTACACGTGGAACAGCTCACCGCCCAGGGCATCACGGTCATAGAGGACGTTGTAGTAAGCCAGCTCGCTGAGGAACTCGTCGTCAAAATCGAAACGTGCGGCGAGGTCGTCATAATAGTTGAGCGGAATGTCGAGCAGGGCCACGCCAGCCTCCTTGGCCTGCTTGACCGCAGCAAAGATGTCCTCGCAGTCGAAGGCAATGTGGTGCACACCCGAGCCGCGATAGTGCGACAAGGCATGGGCAATGGCCGTGTTGCGGTTTTCCGAGATATTCAATGGCAAACGGATCGAGCTGCATCGGCTGCGCAAGGCGCGGCTCTTCACCAGACCATAAGGATCGGGCAGCACCACCTCGTCATCGGCGCTGAAATCCAGCACGCTTTTGTAGAACAGCGCCCAGCTGTCCAGACCATCGGCCGGTAATGCCAGGGCCATGTGGTCGATGCGCTTGAGTCCAAGATCGTTGCCCGGAGCTGCATTCAGGCTGAAATCGGTTTCGTAAATGGTCCGGCCTTCCGCGTCCTGATCAACCAGATAGATCAGGCTGCCATCCGGCGCACGCACGGCAGCCAGTTCACGTTCGTTCGGCCCGACCAGGCCCCGGTAAGGCTGGCCGTGGTAGGCCACCGCCCTGGCCAGGGCCTGAGCGCTGTCCTTGACGCGAATTGCCGTGGCGCACAAAGACGGTCCGTGGCTTTCGAAAAAGTTGTGGGCAAACGAATAGGGTTCAGCGTTGAGGATCAGGTTGATATCGCCCTGGCGCAGCAAGCTGACATTCTTCGAGCGGTGCGCACCGGCACGCGTGAATCCCAGGCGTTCCAGCCAGTTGCCTAGCTTGGCCCCGAGGGCATCATCCACGGCAAACTCAAGAAACTCGATGCCATCGTAGGCACTGGCTGCGGGCGGCGCGAACAACAGCTCATCCACAGGCTGTTGAGTCTGCTGCTCAAGGCGTTGGCGGGTCTTTTCCTCGAGGTACAGCAGCGAGCGCAAACCGTCTGCGGCATTGGCCCGCGGTGGCGCGGCGCGGAAACCATCGTTGAAGATTTCCAGCGACAAGGGTCCGCGGTAGCCGCTGGCCAGAATCGGTGCCAGAAAGCCCGCCAGGTCAAATTCGCCCTGCCCCGGGAAGCAGCGAAAATGCCGGCTCCACTCCAGCACATCCATGGCCAGCAACGGCGCGTCGGCTATCTGCACGAAGAAGATTTTGTCACCCGGGACCTGGGCAATAGCACTCGGGTCGCCCTTGAGCGACAAGGTGTGAAAACTGTCGAGGATCATCCCCAGGCTTGGATGGTCTGCCGCCTGGACAATGTCCCAGACCTGCTGCCAGGTGTTCACATGCCGGCCCCAGGCCAAGGCTTCGTAACCGATGCGCAGATCGCGGGCCCCGGCGCGCTCGGCCAACAGCCGCAGGTCATCGACCAGCACCTGACGCTCGCCCAGTGAGTCAGCGGCTACGTTGCTGCATACCAGCACCAGATCAGTGCCCAGCTCCTGCATCAGGTCGAACTTGCGTTCGGCGCGATCCAGGTTGCGCGCCAGCCGATCACGGCGGCACCCTTCGAAGTCACGAAACGGCTGGAACAGGGTGATTGCCAGGCCCAGGTCGGCACAGCGCTGGCGGATTTCCCGCGGGCTGCCGGCATAGTAGAGCAAGTCATTTTCGAAGATCTCGACCCCGTCGAAGCCCGCGGCGGCAATGGCTTCGAGTTTTTCAGGCAAGGTACCGCTCAAGGATACGGTGGCAATCGAACGCTGCATTTTTATGGCTCCGATGGGCAGGCAAAACCCGGATGCTGCGATTATTGGCGTTGCACACTTTTTGCTCAATCAAAAAGGTACTAACTGGTTAGTTTTGTGTTCGATTATCGCCCATAATAGCGTTCAACGAATTGACCCTTTTTTGACCACGGGCGCACCATTTCGACACCGGGCAGTGTTGCTCGACGAGCCAAAAGCTCCTCGACCCCTGCCGTTTCAATCGACAGCCGAGCACCCCGGCGTCCTTAGCATTGCGTGACCAAGGCTTGACCCATAAACATAAAAATACGGGTAACCCTCCCATGATCCATTCGCACAGCACCCGCATAGCCCAGCCGCTGGCCAGCACCCCGCACGCCGGCATCGGCGACAAGATCCGTGGCGCCATGGCGGTCGGCAAGACCCGTTGGGTGATGCTCGCCCTGGTGTTTTTCGCCACTACCCTGAACTACATCGACCGCGCCGCCCTGGGCGTCATGCAGCCGATCCTGGCCAAGGAAATGAGCTGGACGGCGATGGATTACGCCAACATCAACTTCTGGTTCCAGGTCGGCTACGCCATCGGCTTCGTCCTCCAGGGCCGTTTGATCGACCGTATCGGCGTCAAGCGCGTGTTCTTCTGCGCCGTGCTGCTCTGGAGCCTGGCCACCGGCGCCCACGGCCTGGCCACCTCCGCGGTGGGCTTCATGGTCTGCCGGTTCATTCTCGGCCTGACCGAAGCGGCCAACTACCCGGCCTGCGTCAAGACCACCCGCTTGTGGTTCCCGGCTGGCGAACGCGCCGTGGCTACCGGCATCTTCAATGCCGGGACCAACGTCGGAGCGATGTTCACGCCGATGCTGCTGCCCCTGATTCTCACCGTCTGGGGCTGGCAGGCCGCGTTCATGGGCATGGGCGCGCTGGGCCTGGTGTGGGTGATTTTCTGGGGCCTGAAGTACTTCAACCCGGAAGACCATCCAAGCGTCAGCAAAGAAGAACTGGCCTACGTGCAAGGCGAAATGGAACCGGAGCAGGCCCGCGTGCCCTTCTCGCGAATCCTGCGCATGCGCGGCACCTGGGCCTTCGCCCTGGCCTACTCGATGACCGCCCCGGTGTTCTGGTTCTACCTGTACTGGCTACCGCCGTTCCTCAACCAGCAGTACAACCTGGGCATCAGTGTGACCCAGATGGGCATTCCGCTGATCGTCATCTACATCAGCGCCGACTTCGGCAGCATCGGCGGCGGCATTCTCTCGTCGTTCCTGATTGGCCGTGGCATGGCAGCGGTCAAGGCGCGCCTGCTGTCGATGCTGCTGTTTGCCGTGACCATCATCGGTGTAGTCTTTGCCGCCGGCGCCAGCAGCCTGTGGGTGGCAGTACTGGCCATTTCCCTGGCGATCGCCGCGCACCAGGCCTGGACCGCCAACATCTGGAGCCTGGTGATGGACTACACGCCCAAGCACATGATGAGCACGGTGTTCGGCTTCGGCGGCATGTGTGCCGCCATCGGCGGGATGTTCATGACCCAGTTGGTGGGCTACATCCTGACCACCACCAATAACAACTACACCTTGCTGTTCACCATGATCCCGGCCATGTACTTCATTGCCCTGATCTGGATGTACCTGTTGGCGCCACGCAAGGTGCCAAAAGTCGAGGCCTAGGGTTTGCGCTGCAACCAGGCAGCGCCCAAGCCGCTGAGGCAGATCAGCGCAATACCGACCAGCCCGGCCATGTCCGGGCTGTGTCCGAACAGCACCAGGCCGAGTATCCCGGCGAACACGATCTGACAGTAACTGAACGGCGCCAGCATGGCCGGAGGGGCATGGCGGAAAGCCTGGGTCAGAGACAGGTGCGCTATCATCCCGCAAGTGCCAAGCGCCAGCGCCATCAAGCCATGGATCAGGCTTGGAATCTGCCAGAACATCGGCACGATGGCACTCATCACCAACGTATTGAGCCCCCCGGTAAAGAAGTTGCTGGTAGTCGGGCTATCGATACCACTGAGTTTGCGGGTCAGCAGCTGGTAGAAACAGAAACACAGCGCCGAACCGAAGGGCAACAGCACAGCAGGTGTGAACAGTGCGCCCCCCGGGTGGATGATCACCGTCACCCCGACGAAACTCACCAGCACCGCCACCCACTGGCCGCGTGTGACCTTCTCGCCCAACAAAGGCAGCGACAGCGCCGTCACCAGCAACGGCGCAAGGAAGTTGACGGCTGTTGCTTCCGCCATGGGTATGTATTGCAAGGCCGTGGTGAACAACAGACTGGTACCCAGCAAACACAGCGCGCGCAAGGCCTGCAGCCCTGGCCGACGCGTACGCAGCACACGCAACCCGGACTGCGGCAGGAAGATCGCCATCATCAGCAGGGTGTGTACCAGATAGCGCGCCCACACCACCCAGATAATCGGGTAGAACCCGGCCAGATACTTGGATAGCGCGTCGTGGCTGGCAAACAGGAACATTGCCACGACCACCAGCAAAATGCCCCGCAGTGGCTGGCTGGCATCGTTGAGCGCAGTGGGACGGGGCATGTGATGCAATCTCGGGAGACTGAAATTTCAGTTATTTAGAACTGAGTTCCAGTTTTATTGCAAGCACAATCATCGCGGGGCAAGTCCGCTCCCACCGGGGTGTCACTAAGCCGGTGGGAGCGGACTTGCCCCGCGATGATTTAAACGAACAGTTCGGACGCAGGACTTGCCGCCGACAACTCCTCCGCCGCCGCCAGCAGCACCGGCGCCAGCGTGTGCATTCGCGCCTCGCTCATCCGCGCGCTGGGCCCGGCGACACTGAGCACACCCACCGTATGGCCATCAACGGGATGACGCACCACTGCCGCCAGTGCCGAGGTGCCCACCGCTGAACTCTCTACCACCCAGGCGTAGCCGTGTTCACGGGCCAGGCGCAAGCGCTCGAGCAATTCAGCCGTGGAAGCAGGGGCGTTGGGTCCGAACTCCTCGCGCCTGGCAATGCCCTGGCGTTCAACCAGCTGCAAGGCTTCATCATCACTCAGGCTGGACAGCCATGCATGTCCGGAAGCGGTGTAGAACAGTGGCGCATCGCGGCCCATGTCCGGGTCGTAGCGCAGCCCCGAACGCGCGCCCTGGGCCTTGGCGATCCAGGTCTGGCGGTCACCCTCGACCACGCCCAGGCGCACCAGCTCGCCGGTGGTGTGGGCCAGTTCATCGAGGATCGGTTGAACGATGTCAGCACCGCTGCTGGCCAGGTAACGAAAGCCCATGGCCACCAGGCGAGTGCTCAGGTGATAGCGGCTGCTCTCCAGGTTCTGGCGCACATAACCCAGGCGCATCAACTCGGCGAGCATGCGATGCGTGGCACTTTTGGGAATGTCCAGCTCTTCGGCCAGGGTCTGCAGAGGCAGCCCGCGCGGTTCGCTGGTAAGGCGTTCGAGAAGACTGAACGCGCGTTCGATCTGACTGCCGGCCATGGTCATGGTCCCTGAAATTTGTGCCGATTTTAAAGAGCCACGGCGAAAGCGCAAATTTAACGGGACTGGCGCAATCGCGGGGTAAGCCCCGCGACCGGACCACACGCATCAGAAATCGAAGAACACCGTCTCCCCTTCACCCTGGATACGGATGTCAAAGCGATACGTCAACTTGCCGTCCACTTCGCAGCGGGTCGCCACCAGGGTCTCGCGCCGTTGCGGCTGCTCGATCAGGTTGAGTACCGGGCACTGGGCATTGGCCTGGGCTTCATCATCGAAGTACAGACGCGTCTGCAAATGGATGTTGATACCCCGAGCAAACAGGCTGACGTTGATGTGCGGCGCCATCGGCACGCCCGCAGCATTACGCACCACGCCGGGCTTGATGGTGTGCAGGGTCCACTCACCGGCATCGAAGGTGGTGGCGGTGCGGCCAAAACTGTTGAAGGGTTTTTCCAGATCGAAGCCGCCCTGGTACTGACCCGCGTGGTCGGCCTGCCAGAACTCCAGGAACGAATCCCTCACCAGGTGACCGTTGCCGTCGTAGACGTTGCCGAACACCAGGATGTGTTCACCCGGGGCATCCTGGCGGGCCATGCGGTTCCAGATTTCCTGGTCGCGGCCAGGGTTGCCAGCAGCCTCCAGGGCCAGGCCGATATGCACATACGGACCCGCCGTCTGCGAAGGGGTTTCCGGCAGCAATTGAATGGGCATGGTCACCTCCTCAGCGGTTTTCGAAGTGGGTTTTGCGCTGACCGCGCAGGACGATGTCGAAGCGGTAAGCCAGGCAATCCATCGGGTTGCCGTTGCTCATATCCAGCCGCGCAATCAGGCTCTGTACTGCTTCAGGATTGGCGATCGATTTGACGATCGGGCACATCGGGATCAACGGATCGCCTTCGAAATACAGCTGGGTGATCAGACGCGTCGCAATCGACGGGCCGCTGATCGACACATGGATGTGGGCCGGGCGCCAGTCGTTCGGACCGTTGCGCCAAGGGTACGGACCCGGCTTGATGGTGCGGAAACTGTAGTAGCCCTCACTGTCGGTCAGAGCGCGACCGACGCCACCGAAGTTGGGGTCCAACGGTGCCAGGTAGCGGTCGTTCTTGTGGCGATAACGGCCGCCAGCGTTGGCTTGCCAGATTTCCACCAGGGTATGCGGAATCGGCTTGCCGTACTGATCGCAAACGCGGCCGGCGAGAATGATCCGCTCGCCAATGGGCAGCCCGCCATTGTTGAAGTTGAGCAGCAGGTCATGGTCATGCTCGCCGAACTTCAGGTGGGAGAAGTCTGGCCCTGTGCTTTCGCTGATCGACTGCGGAATGCTTACCAGCGCCTGACGTGGCGAACGGGCAATGGACGTTTTGTAATCCGGGGTGAAGGCTTTGGGGTGCCAGTTGCGATCACGGATAGCGAAGCGACTGGTGTCTTGTGCAGACATGCCGTTCTCCTGTCTTGGAATTATTGGAGCGCCTGGGCGTGGCAGGCGAGCTTGAAGTTTCCGACATGATGGCGCTGGGGAACATTGAAAATAACCCCGTCTTTCATAACCACATGGTTATGTGACTATCAGGAATCTGACAGAGCGACGTCCGGTGAACTAATCTTTGAGCTCATGTTTCCAAGTGCGGGAGAGCACTCATGCAATGGCGAAAAGGCAGGCGTAGCGACAATGTGGTCGATGCCCGTGGCGAGGGCGGCGGCGGCATGCGCTTCGGCGGTGGCAAGGGCCTGAGCATCGGTGCGATCCTGTTGATCGTCGGCATCGGCTGGATGACCGGGCAGGATCCGCTACAGATCCTCGGTCAACTGACCGGGCAGATGGGCCAGCAGAGTGCGCCGGTCAGTACCGACACCGGCAAGGCACCACCGGCCAACGACGAACAGGCCGAATTCGTTGCTTCGATCCTCGGCGACACCGAAGACACCTGGCGGGCCATCTTTGCCCAGGCCGGCCGCCAATATAAAGACCCGACCCTGACCCTGTTCAGCGGCCAGATCAACTCGGCCTGCGGCTTTGCTTCCTCGGCAGTCGGCCCGTTCTATTGCCCGGCCGACCAGAAGGTCTACCTGGACATGAGCTTCTTCCGCGAGATGGAGCAGCGCTTTGCGGCTGCCGGCGACTTCGCCCAGGCCTACGTGATTGCCCACGAAGTCGGGCACCATGTGCAGACCCTGCTTGGCGTGTCAGCCAAGGTGCAGGCTGCGCGCCAGCGCGGTGAACGAATGGAGGGCGATAACGGCCTGCTGGTTCGTCAGGAGCTGCAGGCCGATTGCCTAGCCGGCGTCTGGGCGTACCAGGCACAACAGCGCCTGAACTGGCTGGAACCCGGCGACATCGAAGAGGCTCTGAACGCCGCCAACGCCATCGGCGACGATCGCCTGCAGCAGAAAGGCCAGGGCCGGGTGGTGCCGGATTCCTTTACCCACGGCACCTCGCAGCAGCGTGTGCGCTGGTTCAAAACCGGCTTTGCCAAGGGTGATATCAACCAATGTGACACCTTCACCGCCCGCCCCCTCTAACCCCTTCCTGTAGATCCGCGGCAGCCTGAGCCTGCCGCGGAAACACGCCGAAACTACCGTTGAGCATTTTTGCTGAAATTGCGTTTCAGCTCCGGCGCAAGCCGCCGATAAACACTGCTCAGAACATCGCCTGGCCTTCAACAAAAACAACCTTCCAGCGATATGGATCAAATAGCGCAACGTTCCTGGAGGGATCGCATGAATAGCTGGTTTGCCAACATCAGCGTCAACCTGAAACTCGGCCTGGGCTTCGGCCTGGTGCTGTTGCTCACCAGTTTGCTGGCCTTGACCGGCTGGAACAGCATGGGTGGGCTGATCGATCGCAGTAACTGGATGAGCGACATCACCCAACTCAACAGCGATCTGACCGATCTGCGTATCACCCGCCTGCAGTACATGCTGACCAATGGCGACGATGCCGCCGCCGGCAACGTCCAGGTCAAGTTGAACGCCTTCAGCGAGCAGCAGCAAAAGCTGCTGAAAAGCTTCAAGAGCCCGGAAAACGTCAAGTTGCTCCAGGAACTCGGCCAGACCATCAGCGCCTATCAGGTGTCGATCAACAAGATGCGCGCCGGCTACAAGACCAGCCTTGCCGCACGCGATGCGATGAACCTGGCCGCTGCGCGCGCCATCGACCTGGTCGAGGCGATCAACCGCGATATCCTTGCCCTGCCTGAAGGTGACGCCAGCCGCCTGGAGCAATTTCGCACTATCACCCAGGCCAAGGAGCAACTGTTCCAGGTACGCCTGGCCGTACGTAGCTACATCGCCGACATCAGCAGCGAAACCGAACAGTTGGCGCTGCGCCAGCTCGATGGCGCCCTGGCCGAGATTGCCAGCCTGAACCGCCAGATGCCGAACGAAGCCGCGCGCATCCAGCAGTTCGAATCCGCAGTGCTGGCCTACCGTGATGCCGTGCGCCAGTTCCGCGATGCCACCGCCGATGTGGCCGTCGCGCGCCAGGAAATGACCGTACAAGGCGCCAGCATCGTCAAGATCAGCGATGCGCTGTACAAGATCCAGCTGGAGCGCCGCGATAACGAAAGCGCCCAGGCCCGCACCCTGCAGCTTACTGCCACATTGCTGGCCTTGCTCGTCGGCGTGCTGGCCGCAGTGATCATCACCCGCCAGATCACCCGTCCACTGCGTGAAACTCTGGCTGTGGTGGAAAAGATCGCCGCTGGTGATCTCACTCATGACCTGCGCGTCACCCGTCGTGACGAACTCGGCGTACTGCAACAAGGCATTCAGCGCATGGGCTCGACCCTGCGTGACCTGATCAGCGGCATCCGCGACGGCGTCACCCAGATCGCCAGCGCCGCCGAAGAACTGTCGGCCGTGACCGAAGAAACCAGCGCCGGGGTCAACAGCCAGAAAGTCGAGACCGATCAGGTGGCCACGGCCATGCACGAAATGGCGGCCACCGTGCAGGAAGTTGCGCGCAACGCCGAACACGCTTCGTCTGCCGCCACCGACGCCGATGCGCAAGCGCGTGCCGGTGACCAGGTGGTTGCCGAGGCGATCAGCCAGATCGAACGCCTGGCCGAAGAAGTCCACCGCTCTACCGAAGCCATGGGCTTGCTGCAGCAGGAAAGCCAGAAGATTGGTAGCGTCATGGATGTGATCAAGTCGGTGGCCGAACAGACCAATCTGCTGGCACTCAACGCCGCCATCGAAGCGGCCCGTGCCGGTGAGGCCGGGCGTGGATTTGCCGTGGTTGCCGACGAAGTTCGCGGCCTGGCCCAGCGCACGCAGAAATCCACTGAAGAGATCGAAGAGCTGGTCGCTGGCCTGCAGAGCGGGACTCAGCAGGTGGCCAATGTAATGCTTGGCAGCCGTAACCTGACCGACAGCAGTGTCGAGCTGACCCGTAAGGCCGGTGCCTCGCTGGAAAGCATCACCCGTACGGTGTCGAACATTCAGTCGATGAACCAGCAGATCGCCGCAGCCGCCGAGCAGCAGAGTGCGGTGGCCGAACAGATCAGCCGCAGCATCATCAACGTGCGCGATGTGTCGGAGCAGACGGCAGCGGCCAGTGACGAAACGGCAGCTTCAAGTGTCGAGCTGGCGCGCCTGGGCAACCAGTTGCAGACCATGGTCAGCCACTTCCGCGTCTGACTGTTGTAGGAGCGGATTAATCCGCGATGGACTGCAGCGCAGTCCCAATTTTTGGGGCCGCGCTGCGACCCATCGCGGATGAATCCGCTCCTACAGGTGCTTACTTGACTACCTGCCCGACCCCACGCCCACGCGGATCGGAAGCAGTCTCCAGCGCCGCACCGTTGACCCGGATCGCCTGGATATCACCCATCTCCCAACCCTGATCTTCCAGGGTGTAGCCCATCTTCTTCAGCTCGTCCGCAACCTTGCCGGTCAGCGGCGCATAAGCGTCGAAGTAGATAGTGTCCTTAGGCAGCAACTGGTGATGCACGCGCTGCGCCGCCACGGCTTTTTCCAGCGGCAAGTTGTAGTCATACAGGTTGTTCAGCACCTGGAAAATCGAGGTGAAGATCCGCGAACCACCCGGTGTGCCCAGTACCAGAGTGACCTGGCCATCACGGGTGACCAGGGTCGGGGCCATGGACGAGAGCATGCGCTTGCCCGGCTCAATGGCGTTGGCGTCGCCGCCGACTACACCGAAGGCGTTAGCCACACCCGGCTTGGAACTGAAGTCGTCCATCTCGTCGTTGAGCAGGAAGCCCGCGCCCTTGACCACTACACCACTGCCATAGTCCCAGTTCAGGGTGTAGGTGTTGCTGACCGCGTTACCCTGTTTGTCGACGATGGAGAAGTGCGTGGTCTGATGCGGTTCCAGACCCGGGCGAACCTTCTCGGTGTCGGAGATGGCGGTCGGGTTGACCTCCTGGGCACGCTTGGCGATGTAGTCTTTGGCGATCAGCTTATCCACCGGCACCTTGGAAAAATCCGGGTCGCCCAGGTAGTCGGCACGGTCAGCGAACACACGCTTCTCGATTTCGGCCAGCAGGTGGATGTAGCGCGCTGAGTTCAGCTCGACACCCTTGAAGTCCGCCGCACGGTTTTCCTTGATGCCCAGCAGTTGTGCCAGGGCGACACCACCCGAGCTTGGCAGCGGTGCGGTGTAGACCATATTGCCGCGCCACTCGATGCCCATCGGCTCACGCCATACCGCTTTGTAATCCTTGAGGTCGTCCTTGCTGATCAGGCCCTTGTCGGCCTGCATCTGCGCAACCAGCAGGTCGGCGGTCTTGCCCTGGTAGAACTCGCTGACGCCCTTGTCGGCAATGCGCTCCAGGGTTTGCGCCAGCTCCGGCTGCTTGAAGGTCTCGCCGACTTTCATGGTGCCGAAATAGTCATTGAAGTTGGTGCTGTCCTTGAACAGACCCAAGGCGTCTTCGCGGTACTGGTACTGCTTGGAAGCGATCTTGAAACCGTTCTTCGCGTAGCCCACCGCCGGGGTGATCAGCTCGGCCCACGGCAGTTTGCCGAACTTCTGATGCACCTCCCACAAGCCCATCACCGTGCCCGGTACACCGGCAGCGCGGGAGCCGACCAGGCTCAGGTTCTCGATGATCTCGCCCTTTTCATCCAGATACATGTTGCGCGTGGCAGCCTTGGGCGCCACTTCGCGGTAGTCGAGGAAATAGGGTTTGCCATCCATGTACAGGGTCATGAAACCACCGCCGCCGATGTTGCCGGCTTCGGGGTAGGTCACGGCCAGGGTAAAGGCGGTGGCGACTGCGGCGTCGACCGCGTTACCGCCTTTCTTGAGAACGTCGGCGGCTACCTGTGCACCATATTGATCGGGTGCGGCCACCGCGCCACCGTCCAACGTCACGGCGAAAGCCGATGAACTGGCGAGTATCGCGGCACTCAGGCCCAGGGTTCGGAACATCACAACGCGCATGAGAGCTTCCTTGGTGTTGTTTTCGTTGAACAGCCATTAAGGCTGATGTCCGAAAACTAATCAAACACCACAGAAGAATTCGCCGCTCGCAGGAAAGTTCTGTCGCACTGAAAGCGCTCAGCAGGCGTAGATCGCCAGTTTGTGCTGGATGAAATCGAGGAAGCACTGGATGCGCAGGGCCAGCTGCGAGTTGCGGTAGTACACCGCATTGATCGGCTGGCGGTAGCCGCTGTTGTGCTCGGGTAACACCACCTGCAGTCGACCGGTGCGGATGTCTTCATGGGTCATGAAGTGCGACAGGCAGACGATACCCTCGCCGGCCAGGGCCAGCTCGCGCAGGGTTTCACCGCTGGAAGCGGACAGGCTCGGACGGATCAGCAGGCGATCACCCTCGGCATGACGCAGCGGCCAATGGTTGAGGGTTTCGGTCTGGGTAAAGCCGAGCAGCGAATGTGCCTGCAGGTCCTCCACTCGCTCGGGAGTGCCATGCCGCGCCAGGTACTCGGGACTGGCCAGTACGTTCAGCGGACTGCAGCCGAGGGAACGGGCATGCAGGCTGGAGTCGGCGAGTTCACCGATGCGTATGGCGACGTCAGTGCTCTGTTCAATCAGGTCGATGATCAGGTCACTGGTGTTGAGTTCTAGCTGAATCTGCGGATACAACGCGCGGAACTCACCGACCCAAGGCACGATGGCATGCAGCATGAAGGGCAACGCGGCATTGATACGCAGGCGCCCGGAAGGTGTCTGGTGATGTACCGACAGATGCTCTTCGAGGTCATCCATCTGCTGCAGGATCGACTTGGCCCGCTCGAAGAAGAACCGGCCTTCTTCGGTCAGGTCCATGCGCCGGGTCGTGCGGTTGATCAGCGTAGTGCCAAGCTTGGCCTCCAGGCGTGACAAGGTCCGGCTGATCGCCGACGGCGTTTGCCCGCCTTGCTCGGCGGCAGCGGGAATCGAGCCGCACTCGATGACCGAGACGAACACCTGCAATTCATCGGACCTGGCTTTCACGGCTGTACCCCGGGGTGAGCAACAGCCGTGATAGATAGCCGCTTGGCGCGGCCAGCGCAAGGTTTCATCAGGCCTGGATCTGGAAAACCCGGGCCAGGTGTTGCTCATAGGCCGCCACTGCGGCTTCGACATTCGGGCGTTTCATCACATCCACGGCCAGGTAGGTGGGCAGAGCGCTCATGCCGAGGAACTGATTGGCCTTGTGGAACGGGAAGTACACCGCATCCACACCCTTGCCTTCGAAGAAGTCACTCGGATCATCAAACGCCTGCTGCGGTGCGTTCCAGGTCAGCGAGAGCATGTACTGCTTGCCCTGGATCAGGCCGCCGCTGCCGTACTTCTGCGAGGCATCGGAACGGGTGCGACCGTCGTTGGCGTACAGGCTGCCGTGCCCCGCGGTAAAGACCTCATCCAGGTACTGCTTGACGGTCCAGGGTGCGCCCATCCACCAGCCCGGCATCTGGTAGATGATCACATCGGCCCAGAGGAATTTCTGCACTTCTTCAGCGTTGTCATAACCGCCGTCAATGTAGGTGGTCTTGATATCGAAGCCGGCGCGGTCGAGGAATGCCAGGGCGGCCTCGTGCAGGGTCTCGTTCAGGCGGCCATCGGAATGGGCGAACTTTTTACCGCCGTTGAGCAACAGGACTTTCTTCATCACTTGCCTCATCTATCGTTCGATCCATTGCGGTGTTATGCGACGGCCCGGGATCGGGTGAATTTGGATGGCGGCAGATTAGGGGATGCACCGGGTTGGAAAAACCGCCGATGGCGCAAAATACTTTTGACTGAAAAGCACGAATTACATCTACATTATTGAAATAAAATCAGCTCATCCCCCACCAGAGGTCGACCTCATGAGCGAACCCTACGGCTTCATTCTCAAAGCCAAGACCCATCCGCACAAAGCCGAGGCCTTCGAAGCGCTGTTCCGCGCCTATGTCGAACCGAGCCGTGGCGAACCCGGCTGCATCGAGTACCACATGTTGCGCGACAAGGAAGACCCAAGCCTGTTCGTGTTCTACGAAGTCTGGGCCAGCAAGGCCGCACTGGACGTGCACTCAGCCCTGCCGCACATGCAGCAGTTCTTCGAAAATCGCATGGACTACCTGGAACGCGACTTCGACATCCAACTGATCGAAATGCTCAGCCCGTCCTCCGCTAGCCGTTGAGCAACAGGTGCGCGCCTAGCACTGCCAGGCCGGCAAAGAAGCAGCGCTTGAACAGTGCCGCACTGATACGCTGGCGCAGCCACTGGCCGCAGAGCATGCCCAGCAGCGCGGGCACCAGCACCAGCAGCGACGCGCCCAACGCCTCGGCGCCGAGCGCGTTCTGACCGGCCAGACCCAACGCCAGGGCCAGGGTCGAAACGGTGAACGACAGGCCGAGCGCCTGAACCATCTCGTCGCGGTTCAGGCCCAGCCCCTGCAGGTAGGGCACCGCTGGAATGACAAAGACCCCCGTGGCGGCGGTGACCAGGCCGGTCAACAGTCCGCACACCGGCCCTAGCCGGCGCTCCCACGCCTGCGGCACACGGAAGCCACGCCCGCACAAACCGTACAGCGCATACGCCAGCAATGCGCCACCCAGTGCGTGTGCCGCCCACTCGCCGCTGTTGATGCCCAGCCAGGCACTGCCCAACACGGTGCCGATAAAGATCATCGCCAGCATCAGCCACAGGCGCCGCAACAAGCTCGCCAGATGACCGCCCGCGGCCAATTGCCAGAGGTTGGTCATGGTCGATGGCACGATCAGCAAGGCCGCAGCCTGCGCCGGGGACATAGCCAGCCCGAGCAGGCCCATGGCAATGGTCGGCAAGCCGAGGCCGATTACGCCTTTCACTGCCCCCGCCAGCAAAAAGGTCAACACCACCAGCAGTGATAGGGCCGGGCCGATTTCTTGATAAAAGCCAAGTAAGGTCGTCATGTGCTCATGCTGCCGTCGATACGTGCAGCTGAAAATCTGCCATATACTGAGTCAGACTATTGCCCAGGCAGAGGCTCATGCATTTTGATCTGATTGACCTGCGACTGTTCCAGCACACCCTGGAGTGCGGCAACATCACCGCCGGTGCGCATCGCAGTCATCTGTCGCTACCGGCCGCCAGTGCGCGGATCCGGGCGATGGAAGCTTCTCTCGGAACGCCCTTACTGGAGCGCAATCGCCGTGGCGTGCAAGCGACCTCCGCCGGCCAGGCGCTGCTGCAACATGCGCGCTTGATCGGGCAGCAGGTCGAGCGCCTGCAGTTCGACCTGGGCCAGTACGCTCAAGGCCTGCAAGGTCAGATACGGCTGTTGTGCAACACCGCAGCGCTTAGCGAGTACCTGCCGGAATTGCTCGCAAGCTTTCTCGCCGACTACCCGGCCATCGCCGTCGACATCCAGGAACTCCCGAGCCTGCGCATCAGCCAGGCCATTACCGACGGCGCGGCAGATATCGGCATCATCTCCACTGCAGTCACCAGCGAGCACCTGCAAACGCGGCACTTTCGTGACGATCCGCTGGTACTGATCATGGCGCCTGGTCATCCCTTGGTGGCACGCTCCAGCGTGCGCTTTGCCGACACCCTCACCTACGGTTATGTGGGTCTGTCGACCGACAGCGCCTTGGCCTTGCACCTGGAGGAGCAAGCCCTGCACCTGGGTCGACGGATGCAGATCCGGGTGCGGGCCGAAGGCTTTGATGGCGTGATTCGCATGGTCGCCCACGGTGCCGGGCTGGGTGTGGTGCCACTGGCGGCGGTCCGGCGCTGGCAGGGTGTGCTGGCATTGCGCAGCATGAAGCTGGAAGAACCATGGGCACAGCGCCAGTTGCTGCTGTGCGCCCGCGACTTCAGCAGCTTGCCCGGACACAGCCAGGCGTTGGTGCAACGTCTGAGTATTGATGGCCTGCCTTCTTGACCCCATGGAGATCGGCAATGGACTTCTGCATCGACTCAACCCTTCCCGACTCGATTGCCGAGCAATTGGCAAAGGCCTGCCGCGTACTCGAACGCAATCTCACCGACACCCTGCAAGCCATTCACCTCTACGGCTCCGCTGCCGATGGCGGACTCAAGCCGGCCAGCGACCTTGATCTGCTGGTCACCGTCAGTGCTCCACTGACCGAGCCGGTTCGTCAGTCGCTGATGAGCGATCTGCTGAGCATTTCGGCGCCGCCCGGAGGACCTGTGCGGGCCCTTGAAGTCACTGTGGTGGTCCAGGCGGATGTACTGCCCTGGCGCTATCCGCCACGGCGCGAACTGCAATTTGGCGAATGGCAGCGCGAAGCTTTGCAAGCTGGCAAGGTTGAGCCGGCCCAACTCGACCCGGACCTGGCTATCTTGCTGAGCAAGGCCCGGCAACACAGCTTCGGTCTGTTGGGCGAACCTGCTTCGGCGTGGTTCGCACCGATCCCCGAAAAAGACCTGGCCAGGGCCTTCGCCGATACCTTGGCGCAATGGAACACAGCCGCAGATTGGCAGGGTGACGAGCTGACTGTGGTGCTGGCGCTGGCGCGTATCTGGTACAGCGTGGTCACAGGCGCGATCGCGCCGAAGGACGTGGCAGCAACCTGGCTACTGGAACGACTGCCGCCCGCTCATCGAGCGCTGCTGAGCCACGCGCGGGACGTTTACCTGGGCAAGGTCAACGACAGCCTCAGCGACAGGATCGATCAAGTCAGCGCATTCGTGCAGTACAGCAAGGCGCAGATCGAGCGCTCGACGTCGACCCCAGACAACTCCAGCCCCTAGATCGGGCCTATGGTGACGGACCTCTCACCCGCTCGTCAGGAGCTGACATGTCCGACTTCATCACCGTTCTACGCGACACCTGCCCTACCCCCGTACTCAATGCGACCAAGTGGAAACGCATCGGCGGCGACCCGCACACAGTGAACCTGAATGCCTACCTCTCCGAGGATGGCAGCAAGATCATGGGCACCTGGATCTGTACCCCGGGCAAGTTCGAGGTGAATTACGAGAAGTGGGAATACTGCCATTTCCTCGACGGCTACTGCGTGATCACTCCGGAGGGCGAGCAGCCGGTGCACCTGAAGGCAGGTGACGTGTTCGTGATCGAACCGGGAATGAAAGGCACCTGGGAGGTGGTGGAGACGGTGCGCAAATATTTCGTTTTTGCTTAATTGGCTAAGACGCTCCAGCTATAGAGCCCTGTGGGAAACGTCAGGCTTCCCACTGGGCCCTGCGCGTGCCTAAACATGAGGATTTAAGGAAACGCCAACATACCCATAAATTATTCAAACACAACGATCATAGTTACATTTTTTGACAAAAACATTCCGCATCAATCCTTTTCTGTAGTCCCTTTCTGAATTGCCTCCCCACACCTCCAAAGGTATTGCCCCCGAGTTATCGCAGGCCTAGGCTCCTTTAATCGCCCAGATGGCTAGGAAGCATTACCTAATTAATTTAATTACCAAGGAGAGGGAAGCATGGCCTTCGACGCTTATATTCAGATCGAAAATATCTCAGGTGAGGCACTGGACGAAAAATACAGCAAATGGATTGAAGTGCTTAGCTACGATTTTGGGGTCAGCCAAAGCATCTCCGCTACCGCAAGCTCTACTGGCGGCGCGACATCTGGTCGAACCTCCGTAACCAACTTCACTTTCAGCAAATACCTCGACAGCGCCAGTTGCAAACTAATGGAGGCCAGTTGCACCGGGCAACATCTCAAGGAAGTAAAACTGGCACTCTGCCGCGCTGGGAGTGACAAGCTCAAGTATTACGAAATCATTCTCGAAGAAGTGATCATCGCCGAGTATTCACAGAGCGTGGACACGGGGGTTCCGCTGGAGGTCTTGCAACTCAATTATGGCCGGATCAAGACCACTTACACCCAGCAGCAGCGCCTCGATGGTGGCGGTGGGGGCAGTATCGCTGGAGGCTGGGACCGTATCAGCAATAAAAAATACGCATGAGGGCATCGCTATGCCTGAAGCCCGAACGTTTCTGAATCTGAAATTGCAAAACTATCACAGACTCAAAGCTGATCTCGCGCTCACCGGTCATTCGCTGGAAAAGTTTGATGTGCTGAACGCCCACATCACCAATACGGTGGTCAGAAGCGGTGAACTGATCATCATCGGCGATCCCACAACAGCCTCCTGTACCAGCCAGGAAGCCTGGATGATGAGGCAAGCCGCCATTGTGCACATGGGGCTTATGGGGAATGCTCAAGGTGCGGATATCTTTTTCCTGGACAACTTCGAAATGCTGAAAAGCCTGATTGCGCACGCATCCATTGGCGCAGGCGTGGTCAGTGAGGGTTGGAGCAAGCATTTAAAGGCGATCGAGGCTACCTTGATAGATATCGAGATCCTACACCAACAATATCTTGGATCTGGGACGATGGCAGCGCGTGATCAGTTTTATGCCAAACGTTCGGCCTTGTTCATAAAGCTGAAAGAGCAATTGGGCAAGCTAGCCTCCTACGGCTCCGGCCTGAGAAACAAGGGGTCGATCAAAAGGACACTAGTAATTTCCACGAAGCGTTACTTGCATAATGGCGAAATCGCAGGTTATGCCAACAAGGTGGCGAGCGTTGCCAAGGCATCCAGCTTTATAAAACAAGGAGCCTATGTTGGTGTGGCACTTGAAGTTGCGGCAACAGGACTCGAAATTCACAAGGCTTGTACGCTCGGGCGCGAGCAAGATTGCGAGAGAGCAAAGTATGTCGAAGGAGGCTCACTCATAGGAGGGCTTGCAGGAGGAAGCGCCGGTGGCTATGTGGGTGGAACTGTCTTCGCACCTGCATGATGTGCAGCGATTGGGGTGCCAACCGGTGGTGCGGGTGGACTGATTTGTGCAGTTGTCATAGGTGCTGCAGGTGCGACAATTGGTGGCAATATTGGTGAGGATAAAGGTGCAATTTACGGCGACCTTCTCTATCAAGAGTTCTCAAAGTGATCAGCCCTGACGAAGGGGTTATTGCCGCCGCCATTATAAACCTGATTATCATAACAATGACCATCCAATGTTTCATCGCCCTAAAACGCACTGAACACTACGAGTCCCTATTCCCCAAAAGCCAATACATAAGGCACAACACAAAACTTTACCAGCACGCCGGACTCATCGGAAAACTCATGCGCACAGGTTCCATCGCAACTGTACTTGCTGTTCCAATCATCTTCACCTGGAGAAACCTAGTAGACCGCGAAGAAATAGCAAACTTTCCAAAACGAACAAAAGTATTACTTGTAACCCTGTGGGTGGCGCATATCACTCTCTTCTCTTGCCTAATATTGTCACATTACTTGTAAGCACCCTATTTATTCAATCCCGGCATTTTAATAAGTGCAAATTGAGGTTAACGAACCAGTACACAAAAATCGCGGACCAAGCGCCCTTCCCTCTGGTGCGCAGTTGCAGAGGAAAGGCCACCTGGCCCGCGATGAAGCCCACCTCGCTCGTCAATCCTTCTTTCGATAACCTTCGACAATCGCCGAGAAATCCTTGCCGCCGTCACCGCGCAGGCTCATGGCCTGGTACAGCTGCTGGGCCACGGCACCGAGGATCACCGGCTGGTGCGCCTGACGCGCCGCCTCAGTCGCCAGGCCCAGGTCCTTGAGCATCAGTTCGGCACCAAAACCACCGGTATAGCCGCGCGAAGCCGGAGCGGTTTCGATGATGCCCGGCCAAGGGTTGTAGGTGTCGGAGCTCCAGCAACGTCCGGTGGAGCTGTTAATGATGCCCGCCAGTACCTTGGTGTCGATGCCCAGGGCATTGCCCAGGGCCATGGCTTCCGACACACCGATCATCGAGATGCCCAGCAGCAGGTTGTTGCAGATCTTGGCGATCTGCCCGGTACCCACCGCACCGCAATGCACGATGTTACGGCCCATCTGCGCCAGCACCGGCTGCAGCGTGGCGAACAGTTCATCGCTGGCGCCAACCATGAAGGTCAGCGTCCCTGCCGCCGCACCACCGGTGCCACCCGACACCGGCGCATCGGCCAGGTCTACACCCTGCTTGGCCGCGGCAGCAGCGACATCACGGGCGGTTTGCGGGTCGATGGTGCTGCAGTCGACCACTGGCGTACCAGCACGCACACCTGCCAGCACACCGTCTTCATTCAGGTACACACCGCGCACATGGGCGGCGGCTGGCAGCATGGTAATCACCAGTTCGCTCTGCTGCGCCGCGTCACGCGGTGAGCTGCTGATCTGTCCACCGAGTTCGGCAAGTTCGGCCAGCACGGTCTTGTTCAGATCGAACAGCTGCAGTTGATGCCCGGCCTTGATCAGGTTGCGCGCCATCGGCGCGCCCATGTTACCCAGACCGATAAATGCAATACGCATGATGGGCTCCTTAGCGCAGGCTGATGGTGGTGTTCACACCGTCGTTGACGCTGTCGTCATCGAACCAGCGACTGGTGACAGTCTTGGTCTGAGTGTAGAACTGCACCACTTGCTTGCCGTACGGGCCGAGGTCGCCGAGCTTGGAGCCACGCGAACCGGTGAAGCTGAAGTACGGCACTGGCACTGGAATCGGGATGTTGATGCCGACCTGACCAACGTCGATTTCGTTCTGGAACTTGCGCGCTGCCGCACCACTTTGGGTGAACAGGCCAGTGCCGTTGCCGAAGGGGTTGCGGTTGACCAGGGCGATGGCCTCGTCGAGGGTGTCGACTTCGAGCACCACCAGCACCGGGCCGAAAATTTCCTGGGTGTAGATCTGCATGTCGGTGGTTACCCCGGAGAACAGGGTCGGGCCGACGAAGTTGCCTTGCTCGAAGCCAGGCACGCTCACTTCACGACCGTCGAGCTCGAGCTTGGCGCCTTCCTTGATGCCGCTTTCGATCAGGCCCAGTACACGCTCCTTGGCACGCTTGGAAATCAGCGGGCCGACATCGGTGCCCGGCTCGCTGCCAGCATTGACCTTGAGGTTGGCCGCCAGTTCTTTGAGCTCCGGCAACCACTCGCGCGCCTTGCCCACCAGCACCGCCACCGAGGTGGCCATGCACCGCTGACCGGCCGCACCGAAGCCGGCACCGACCAGGGCGTTGAGGGTCTGGGTACGGTTGGCGTCAGGCAGGACCACCGCATGGTTTTTCGCCCCCATCATCGACTGTACGCGCTTGCCGTGCTGGCCGGCGAGGTTGTAGACGTGGGTACCGACTTCGGTGGAACCGACAAAGGAGATCGCCTTGATATCGGTGTGGGTGCACAGGGCATCGACCACTTGCTTGCCGCCGTGTACGACGTTCAGTACACCGGCCGGCACACCGGCTTCCAGCGCCAGCTCCACCAGCATCATGGTCGACAGCGGGTCCTGCTCGGATGGCTTGAGGACGAAGGTGTTGCCGCAGACGATGGCCATCGGGAACATCCACAGCGGAATCATCGCCGGGAAGTTGAACGGCGTGATACCGGCGCAGACACCAATAGGCTGGCGCAGGGTGTAGGTATCGACACCACCGGCGACGTTCTCGGCGAATTCGCCCATCTGCAGGCTACCGATGCTGCACGCATGCTCGACCACTTCCAGGCCGCGGAAGATGTCACCTTCGGCGTCGGCAATGGTCTTGCCTTGCTCGGCACTGAGAACCACGGCAATGCGCTTGGAGTGTTCACGGATCAAGGCTTGCAGCTTGAGCATGATGCGCATGCGGGCGCCGATCGGGGTGTCGCGCCAGGTCTTGAAGGCACGTTGGCCGGCAGCGATCGCCGCATCAACTTCTTCGGCGGTGGCGAACGGCACACGGGCGAGTACTTGTTGCGTGGCCGGGTTGACCACGTCGCGCCATTCGCTGGTTTTCGATTCGACCCACTGGCCGTCGATCAGCAGCTTGACCTGCTCGACCTTGGTCTGGCCGGGAGTAAGGGATGCGTTCATGTGCGTTCTCCTGAAGTTGTTGTTAGGGAGAGATCGACGTCGCCGAGATAGCCTCAACGGACGCTTGGGTCTAGGGCTTGTTTTGGAGTATAGATGTGCAAAGATCCAATAAAAACGTACATAAAAGCCGGACCAACATGCAAAAAAACATCACCTCCCTCGGCGCCCTGAACTGGGACGACCTGAAGTTTTTTCTCGAAGTGGCCCGCACCCGCAAGGCCAGTAGCGCGGCCAAGCGCCTGGGGGTGGACTACACCACCGTGTCGCGGCGGATCAGTTCGCTGGAGCTGGCGCTGGGTACTTTGCTGTTCGAAAAATCGCGGACCAACGGCTTTGTCCTGACCGCTGAAGGGCAGCGTCTGCTCAGTTATGCCGAGTCCATCGAAAGCACCTTGCACATGGCCTGCGAGCAGGTTTCAGGATCGGGGGTGGCACTTTCCGGGCATGTGCGCATGGGCTGTACCGAGGGCTTCGGCAGCTTCTTCATCACCCCGCAGCTCAGCCGCTTCGTCGATACCTATCCGGCGATTTCCGTGGACATCCTGCCGCTGCCGCACTTCATCAGCCTGTCCAAGCGTGAAGCCGACATCGTCATCGCCCTGGAACGCCCGGAGCATGGCCCGTATGTCTGCTGCAAGCTGTGCGACTACCGCCTGCGCCTTTACGCCACCCAGGAATACCTCGACAGCCACGAACCAATCACCCGCAGCAGCGACCTGGCGCGTCATCAATTCATCAGTTACGTCGATGACCTGGCCTTCAGTTCCGAGCTGCTGTACCTGGCCAATCTGATCCCGGCCGCCAGCGCCAACCTGCGCAGCACCAGCGTGATCGCCCAGTACGTGGCGGCCCAGCAGGGTCGCGGGTTGGCGATTTTGCCGTGTTTTCTGGCCGCGCAGGATCCGCGCCTGGTGGCGATTCTGCCTGAAGAGGTGGAAATTACCCGGCAGTTCTGGATGTACTGCCGCGAGGATCTGCGCAAGTTGAAGCGGATTACCCTGTTGTGGGATTACATCCGTGCGGTGACCGAGCGCAACACGCCGCTGTTGATGGGCGAGTCGCGCACGATGGGATTTGCCGTTTAGTCGGAGGCGACCACGATAGCCACCCGGCGGTTTTCCATACGCCCGGCGCGGGTGTCGTTGCTGGCCACCGGTTCACGGCTGCCCAGGCCGCGGGTTTCGACGTTTTCCGGGCGCATGCCGACGGCAGTCAGGGCGTTGGCCACACTCTTGGCCCGGCGCAGCGACAGCTGCTCGTTATAGGCATCGCGGCCCGAGGCATCGGTATGGCCATCAACCCGAACGCGCTGGATATCGACCGACAGCAGCGACTTGCCGATACGCTCGACGATGATTCGACTCTCAGTGTTGAGCGCGTCCAGGTCGCTACCGAACAGCACCTTGCTCGACAAGCCAAACTCCCAGCCTTCGTCGGTCAAACGGAAACCTTCCTGCTTGAGCAGAGCAATCTGTTCAGGCGTCAGGCCTTTGGGCGGCACACTCTGGCAGCCGCCCAGGGCCAACAGCATCAGCGCCAGGCAAGCAAAGTGAAAACGCAGGTATCGACTCAGGTGTATCACGGTTCAGCTCCTGTTTTGTACTTGATTGGCAGAGCGCTCCGTCTCTGCCGTTTGCCACTGGCCACGGGTGTTGCGCTTGGCCTGATACATCGCCGCGTCGGCGGCATTCAGCAGGTCTGATGGCGTCAGACCATCATCGGGGAAAAAGGCGATACCCACGCTCAGGGAAGTAACGATGCTCTGCCCTTCTGCCAGGCGAATCGGCAGGCGCATGCTGGCTATGATTTTCTCGGCGATGCGCTGGGCATCTTCGCGGCTGTGAAGGGGCGCCAGCAGTACGGCAAACTCGTCTCCGCCCAAGCGGGCGACCAGATCGGTCTCGCGTAATTGTGCACGCACCCGCGTGGCGACACTCACCAGGACTTCATCACCCGCCGCATGGCCATGACCATCGTTGATGTCCTTGAAGTTGTCGCTGTCGAGAAACAGCAGCGCTATGTGCTCCTGATACTTACTGGCGTTACGCAGCGTGCGGCTGAGGCGGCCCTCGAAAAAAGCCCGATTGGGCAAACCGGTCAGGCTGTCATGACTGGCCTGGTGAGCAAGGCTTTCATTCTCGCTCTGCAGATGGCTCTGCCAGCTTTCCAGTTCGTCGAGCAGGGCATTGAAGTCGTTACCCAGCTCATTGAGCTCGGCAATCTGCGCCTCAGGTACGCGGCGGTCGAAGCTGCGCTCGCGCCGCGCCGCATGCGCCACCGTGGCCAGACTGCGCAAGGGGCCAACGATATCGCCGAACATACGTCGCGACAGGTACAGCGCCCCCACGGCGCTGAGCACCGTACAGAGGAGAATGCCGGCGAGGCCGCTGAGCAGGAAACGCACCAGACTCCCGCCCTGACCCACCAGTTCGATACGTCCGACCTGCTGGCCCTGGTGCAGCACTGGCAGGATGATCGGCTCTTCCAGCAGAGCGCGGGCTACTTGTTGTTCGATCTGCGCCAGCAGACTGTCATCGCTGCGCTGCCAACGGGCGAGCAACTGGTTGCTGTCGTCGAATACCTTGGCATCGGCCACCTCTTCGGTGGAGGCGATCAGGGCCAGCGCCTCATTGGCCGCGCTGCTGTCGTTGAAAACCACGGCAGCTTCGACGGTGTAGTTGATCGAGCGGGCGATCAGGTGCAGGTTGTGATTGGCATATACCCGCAGCGCCAGAACGCCGAGCACGGTCAGGGCAACACCTGCCAACCCTACCGCCAGCAGGGCCACACTCAAGTGGCGACGACCCAGGACTGCTCGCAGGGTCGGGCGCTGGCGCCCCCAGCCGAAGCCAATCATGGCTGTGCCGCCCGCCGCCGCGACAGCTGCAGCACCGAGGGATGGATGCGCACGCCGCTGCGCGCTACCGAATCAAGGTTGACCTCGAAGGCCACCTGACGATCGCTGACCCGTAGGCAGAATACGCTGCCCACCGTGCAGGGGTCGTCGGCTTCGCTGATGCTCAGAATCGGATGACCACTGATCGCGCTGAACAACTGGCTGCGCTCATCCGCAGTCAACTGGCCGAGATAAGTCGCATCGCACTCATTGGCGATGCGCGTATCCCCGGCCAACAGGCGCCGTACTACCAGCGGACGACCTGTCGCCTGACTGGTGCCCTTGACCAGGTCATCGGCGTATTCGGTAGGCCCGATCAGACACAGACGCAATGGTGCGGGCTCAACCGGCCAGCGCGCATAACTGAGAATACCCAGCACCACCTGGGTCACGGCAGTGGCACGTTGTTCAGCCAGGGTCGAGGTCGGGGTAGCCTCGGCATAGGCCAGCGCACCGAACAACAGCGGCAACGCAGCCATCAGCGAGCGCCCCCGGCGCGTCACGCGTCCCGATGTCGGGGCGGCCACTTTCATGAAGGAAATCTCTTAAAACCCTGCGGGATGATGCCGCAACGATAGCACAGAGGTCGATTTTCCAGCGAGGGAGCAGGCCCCTGGCAATCCGGTGAAAGGCCGAATCAGCGTGCTCATACCTGCTCCAGCATCAATCCGGAAATGCGTTTGACCTTACGCCGCACCGCTTCCTCGAAAACGCCCGGGCGCGGCTCAATCAAAGTGAAACAGCTTTTCGCACGGGTGATACCGGTGTAGATCAACTCCTTGGTCAACACCGGGTTCAGGGCGTCAGGCAGTACCAGGGCAGTATGGGTGAATTCCGAGCCCTGGGACTTGTGCACGGTCATGGCATACACGGTTTCCACCTCGTTGAGGCGGCTAGGCAATACGAAGCGCACCCCGCCACGACCATCGTTACGAGCAAAGGCCACGCGCAACACCTGCTGACCAGGCTGCTGTTCATCTGACAAGCGCAAGGCAATCCCGATGTCACCGTTCATCAAGCCCAGGCCATAGTCGTTACGGGTCATCAGCACCGGCCGCCCCTCATACCAGGGTTGTTCGACATCGATCAGACCGGCAGCGCCCAGCACCCGGCCAACCCGTTGGTTCAACCCTTCAACGCCCCAAGGGCCCTTGCGCACAGCACAGAGCAACTGGAAGGTTTCAAAGCCCTGCAGCACGGCCATGGCCCAGGTTTCCCAGCGTGGGTCATCGGCTGGTGTGCTGAGGGGCGGACGTAGCCGGCCAATGATCTGCAAATAGCTGCGATACCCCTGCGGACCATCGTTGCCACGGCCAAGACCATCCAGCAGCAGACGGTCCAGGGCGCGATCCTGCTCACCGCGCAAGGTCAGGCCGAACACATCATCTTGCGTCTGCTTCAACAAGGCACGCGCCTGCTCGGCGTCCTGCAGATTGACCAGCCGCGCCAGCCGGCCGATGCCGCTGGTTTCCCCGAAGCGCCGGGAAAACCGCAGCATCACCACCTGCTGAGCCAGCGGGTACTGCTCGGCACTGCCAGCTTGCAGTTCGCTGCCAGCCAACGTTTCACCGCTGACCTCCTCCAGCCAGGACTGGGTCTGGGCGCTGTAACGGCCGGCCTCGGCATCCCGGCACAGGTCACCGAGCACCGCACCCGCCTCCACCGAGGCCAGTTGGTCCTTGTCTCCCAGCAACACCAGGCGAGCGTGCGGCGGTAGCGCGGCGAGCAGGTTGGCCATCATCTCCAGGTCGATCATCGACGCTTCATCGACCACCAGTACATCCAGAGGCAGAGGGTTGCCCGCATGGTGACGAAAATGTCGCGAGCCCGGGCGGCTACCCAGTAGACGATGCACGGTCGACACATCGGTAGGAATGTTCTCCCGCACCTGCACGTCAACTGCCAGGCGTTCGACTTGCTGACCAATGGACTCCGTCAGGCGCGCCGCCGCCTTGCCGGTGGGCGCCGCCAAGCGAATGCGCAACGGGCGGCCGGCGTCTACTGCAGGTGCCTGGAGCAAGGCCAACAAGCGCACCACCGTGGTGGTCTTGCCGGTACCCGGGCCGCCGGTAATGATGCTGAAGGCGCCACGAGTGGCCAGGGCACAGGCTAGCTTTTGCCAGTCCACCTGCCCCGACTGGCTGCCACCATCAAAAAGTTGGGCCAGCCGCGCGGAGAGGTCGGCCGGCGTCGGCTCGACCTGTTCCAGGCGTTGGCGCAAGGCGCTGTCGATCTGCCGTTCATACGCCCAGTAGCGGCGCAGGTACAAGCGCTGACCGCTGAGTACCAAGGGCCGCGATGCCTCTTCAACGCGAGCGCCGTCGGCCACCAGGCGACTGCTGACCAGGCGTTGTAACCAGGTGCTCAGGGCCAGTTGCTCCAGCAATTGCGAGGGCAACAGCAACGGCCCGGCCAGAGCATCGCCCTCCGGAGGCAGCGACAGGGCAAAGTCCGGTTCGGCCAGGGTCTCGCCCAGGTCCAGGCAGACATGACCATGTCCCAACTGGTGGCTGGCCAGGGCCGCCGCCAGTAACACCAGCGGGTCGCCACCTGGATCGCGCTCTTCGAGAAATCCGACGAAGGCCCGATCCAGCGCACGCAGCCAGCCACGCTCAACCCAGCGATCAAGCAGCGCCAGCAGGTCGGCACTGTCGCTCAAGGGCTCAAGCGCCGCCAGATGCCGGGCATCCAGCGGTGTCGGCAGCAGGTCGTCGAGGGTACGGCTCATGGTGCTTCTCCCAGGAACAGGTCGTGTTGCTGCGGTGTACTGGCGCCGCGGAACAGGGCATCGAGGCGCTCGATCAGCTCCCGCGGAGGTTTGACGAAATACACACCGCCAGACGCCGAATGCACACCGCGCAAGAAGATGAATACCGCACCGCCCACATGCAAGTCGTAGTCGTAGTCCGGCAGCCGCGCACGCAACTGGCGGTGCAAGGCGAGCAGATAGAGCACATATTGCAGGTCGTAGCGGTGACTGAGGATGGCCGACTCCATGGCCAGTTCGCTGTAGGCATGGTCATCAGGGCCAAGCCAGTTGGACTTGTAGTCGGCCACGTAGTAGCGCCCGTCGTGTTCAAAGGCCAGGTCGATGAAGCCCTTGAACATGCCATTGAGCTGGGCCGGTTGAGCCGCGATCCGGCTAGCGCCTTGATGGGTGTGCTCACATACCAGACGGTCAAGCTGGCCGACATCGACCTTATGACTGGCAAACCAGAATTCCATTTCGATCTGATACTGACTCAGCTGATTCAAGGCCACCAAAGTGCTGTCCGGCGCCAGCGCCATGGGCTGCACCAACAACTGTTGCAGCCAGTGGCCGAGGGTGTTGATCCAGCCGGCCCAGTCACGACGGTTGCAGCGCTGCCCCACTGTGCGCTTGAGCGCCTCATCGTTCGCGGTCACCTGAGCAAAACCTTCATGACCAGCCCATTCGAGCAGGCCGTGAAGGAAAGTCCCAGGGTTGGGGCCGCGCGGGAAGCGATGGATATCACCGCTGCCGGGCATCACTTCACGTAGCTGTTGCGGGTCGGGACGTTCGTCATCAAGCAACTGCTGGGCCTGGGAGCTGTCCGCAGCCAGGGTCAGCGACTCCTCGCCAATGCGCAGCGCACTGTAGGAAGCGATCCACCAGTTCTCGGCGGCACGACGCTTGGGCTGACGCGCCGGGAGCAGTTCGGCCTGATTGCGTGGTGCGCTGTAACCTTGTTCGTCGGCTTCTGGTAGGGAGCTGCTGGCAATCGCCGGGCAACCGCCTTGCAGCGCTTGCAGCCAGTCACTCAACTGACTGGAAGCGGCCAGGGGCGTACCGCCACCGAGCAGGTAGCCCAGTGCCGAGCGGTGCAACAACGAGGTCTTGCCGGTACCGCGCTTGAGGTCGGCAACCCCCAGCCAGCACGCATGCTGCGCGCGGGTCAGGGCAACGTAGAGCAGACGCAGGTCTTCAGCCAGGCGCTCATCGTCGGCCATGGCAATCTGCTCGGCATCCGGGGTCAGGGTCAGGTGCGCCTGTCCGTCGCTGTCGTGCCAGGCCAAGGGCAAGCGTTGGCCGTCCACCGGTTTGCTGGTGCAGATGAACGGCAGGAACACCAGCGGGTATTCCAGGCCCTTGGACTTGTGGATGGTGACCACCTTGACCAGTTGCTCATCACTTTCCAGACGCAAGATCTGCTCTTCACCCGCTTGACCGGCGCTGGCCAGGTGTTCACCCAGGTGACGGATCAATGCCTGCTCGCCATCAAGCTCGGTGGCGGCCTGCTGCAGCAACTCGGCCAGGTGCAGGAGGTTGGTCAACACGCGCTCGCCATCACTGCGCATCATCAACACCTGCGGCAAATCGAAGTCATGCAACAAGCGACGCAGCATCGGCAGCACACCCTGGGTTCGCCAGATCAGCCGGTACTGGCGGAACTGCATGACCCAGCGCTCCCACACCCGTTCGTTCTGGTTCAACTGCTCCAGGGCCGACAGTGGCAGGTTCAGGGTAATACTGGCCAGCGCCGCCTTGAGCAGGCGTTCGACATCCGGCTCGGCGCAGGCTTTGAGCCAGGCCAGCAGGTCTTGGGCTTCCTGCGCGGCAAACACCGAGTCCTTGTCTGACAGGTACACGCTGCGCACATCGCGGGCCGCCAGTTCGGCGCGAATCAGCTGTGCTTCACGGCCATCGCGCACGAGGATGGCGATGTCCGAAGGCAGGCAGCCGCGCAACGACTGATCGGCCTGGAGAAAGCCGCTACGACCCTGTTGCCCGCCATTGAGCAGTGCAACGATCTGGCTGGCGCAGCTGGCCGCCACCTGCTGACGGTAGACCGCCCCGGAGACGGGCTCTTCGCTGTGCAACTGCCACAGGTTAAGTGCCGCGAGTACTTGCCCATCGACCTGGAGCTGCTCGCTGCGTCCTTTGGCCTGAACCTCGACAAAAGGCACCGGGTTGTCATCGCCCTCCCGGAACAGGAAGGCACCCCGTCCCTGCTCGCGCTGCTCGGCCTGCATGAATACATGGTTAACCGCGCTGACCATGGCCTGACTGGAGCGGTAGTTGGTATCCAGGCTGTGCAAGCGCCCGGCCGTGGCACGACGAGCGCCCAGGTAGGTGAAGATATCGGCGCCACGGAACGCGTAGATCGCCTGCTTGGGGTCACCGATCAGGAACAGGCCGGTGTCCTGAACGTTCTCCTCGATGCGATAGATACGTTGGAAGATCCGATACTGAATCGGGTCGGTATCCTGGAATTCGTCAATCAAGGCCACCGGGAACTGCTCGCGGATAAGGCCTGCCAGTCGCTCGCCCGTGTCGCCGTGCAGGGCGTGGTCCAGGCGCAGCAGCATGTCGTCGAAACCCATTTCCGCACGCCGGCGCTTTTCCTGTTCGAAGCGCGTACCGACCCATGCAGCGGCATGTTCCAACAGGCAGGCATCAGGCGTCGGCAAGGCGTTCAATTGCTCTTGCAGACTCTCCATGGCCTGCAGCGCCGGGTGGCTTGGCGGCTCGCCTTTCCAGGCTTCCGCCATGCCGACACGGGTCAGGCGGGTGAAGCCAGTACCAAGCTCCAGCTCAAGCGCCAGTTCGTCTGTCGCCCAGGCGGCAAGTTTCTCGCACCAGGGCTCGAAGAAACGCGCCTGCATCTTGCGCCCGTCCACCTGCTTGGCGGCCACACCGTCACGACACAGCTGCAGCAACTCGCCGGACCACTGGGCCCAGGGTGCCTTGAGTCGGCGCAACTGCTCGGCGCGCTGTTGCAACACCGCGTCGATCAGCGCCTGAGGCTCCTCGGCGCTATTCTCGACGCGCTGGCGCCCAAACAGCGCGCGCACCCGCGGTAGCAACGCGTCCGGGCTGACCCAATGACTGCGCACCCAGGCCAGGGCATCGCCTTGCATGCTGTAGCAGAAGCGCCGCCAGTAGTCGCGCATCACCTGACCAAGTAACTCGCTGTGGTCGGTTTCCAGCGACTGGGTGAACAGGCTGCCGCTGTCGAAAGCATGTTCGCGCAGCATGCGCTGGCACCAGCTGTGAATGGTCGAGACCGCCGCCTCATCCATCCATTGCGCGGCCACGTCCAGGCGATTGGCGCAGGCAGGCCACAAGTCCTGTTGATAGTCATCGCGCAGTTGCTGCAGCAACGGATCGGCGTCGGCCAGTTCGCCGCGGAAGAAGCGCGCCGCTTCAGCCAGGCGCGTACGAATACGCTCGCGCAACTCCTTGGTGGCGGCATCCGTGAAGGTCACCACCAGAATTTGAGGCGGCAGCAACTCACGGCCAAAGCCCTGTTCGCCGCCATGACCGAGCACCAGGCGCAGGTACAGCGCCGAAATAGTGAAGGTTTTACCGGTACCGGCGCTGGCTTCGATCAGTTGGCTGCCGTGCAGTGGAAACGTTAGTGCCAGGGGGGCGTTGCGACTCATTGAGCGTCCTCCTCATTGCCCACGGTCTGCCAGGGCGCATCGAACATCGGGCGGTACAAGGCCTCACACCAGCCCTCGAATTCTTCGCTAGCAGTCAATGCCGCGAAATCGCAGAACTGACGTGCCAGCGCGGTGCTTTCACTGCGTTCACCGAAGCTGTTCTGGCCGTCGCCCTCATAGGACTTGGCGGCAATCGCCAAGGCTTTGTCGGGATCGCTCTGGGCCAGCCAGGCAAATGCCGTTTTGACCGCCACGGGCAGCGGCGCACACATGCCAGCCTGACGGGCCAGCAGCAGGTCACCGAGCAAGTCGACTGCGCGGGGTTGTTCAATGGGAGCCAGCAACAGCGTGATGTCCGTGGCCACCACCGCACTGTGCAGCGGCAGGCCCACGGCGCAGGCGGCCAGGTGCATGACCCAGGTGGAGGTCAGCCGATGCCACTTCAACGAGCGACCGCTACTGATGCCATTGGGCAAGGTGGTAATGCTCAGCAAGGACTGATCGTCGCGCTGATAGACCCGGCCGAGCCAGCCTTCGAGCTTGAGCTGGCGGTACTCGAAACGAATCGGCAAGGCACTGTCCAGGGCGTTGGGCCATTGGCGCAGCAGTTGCTGATGACGTTGCAGAAGATCCGGTAGCGGTTCGATCAACTCCGTTTGCAGGCATTCACCGAACCCCGCCAACGGCAGCATACCGCTACCCTGCAAGCGACGAGCTTGAGTGCCAAGTGCCTGATCAGCGTCCCCGGGGGCAGCCAGTGCAGCGGCCAACAGGCTTTCACTCACGCTGTAGCGTTGCAGGGCATCGAGAACAAAAGGTTCCTCATCGGCCAGCGGCGCCTCTAACGATTCGAAGAACACCTTCAAACGCTGACTGAAGAAGTGCCGCACGGGATGACGCAGGAAGTCCTGCAGCAAGGTCAGGCTCAAGGCTTCATCGCTGCTGTAAGGCGGCAGTTCATGATCAACCTTGGCCTGTTCCTCAGCGGGCAGATGCAGCGTTCGCCACTCACGCGCGTAACTGAACAGACTGCTGCCCTTGTGGAAGTAGCGGGCACTGAAAGGTTGCAACGGATGCTCGACGGTCAAGGCATGCAGCAGCTGTTCGCCGCCATCAAGCGTGTCCCCGTCCTTTGCTCCGGACAATCGCCAACCCGCGGCGAGATGATCGCGCAGTTGCCCGATCAACACGGAGGCAGGACGTTCACTGTTATCGCGAATGCTGCGCCCGACCCAGCTGACATACAACTGATCACGGGCCGAGAGCAGTGCTTCCAGCAGCAGGTAGCGGTCATCTTCGCGCCGCGAGCGATCGCCAGGACGGTAGTCACTGCCCATCAGGTCGAAGTCCAGCGGCTGCTGCGCACGCGGGTAATCACCATCGTTCATGCCGAGCAGGCAGACGACCTTGAACGGAATTGCGCGCATGGGCATCAAGGTGCAGAAATTCACCGAGCCGGCGAGGAAGCGTTGTGACAGTCGCCCTTGGTCGAGCCCGGCCAACCAGGCTTCGCGCACCACCGTCAGCGGCAGCAGGTCCTCTAGACCAACCGACTCACAGGTCTGCAACCAGGTTTCGCGCAAGGTTTGCAGTTGTACCAGCAGATAGTCGTCGTGTTCGGTTTCAGCCAGGAAGAACACCTGCAGCAACGCATGCAGGCGCTCGCCCCATTGGGCAGCAGTCGCAGCCTGGGACAGCTGTTGATAAGCGATTTCCAGGGCGTCGAGCAATGACACCAAAGGGCCGATCAAGGCTGCATCCAGCCCGCCGATTTCATCGAACGGCTCGATTCCGTCGCAGCTTTCGCCAACCCCCACGGCATAGCCCAGCAACATGCGCCGCAGGCCGAATCGCCAGCTGTTCTGTTCCAGCCCTGCGGGCAAGCCCAGGCTCGCGCGTTGTTCGGCGTTCAACCCCCAGCGGATACCGGCGCCCTCGATCCAGCGGTGCAAGGTCGGCAGCTCGCTTTCCTTGATGGCGAAGCGGGCACGCAGGGCCGGCACATCGAGCAGATCGAGAATCTCGCTGACGGCAAAGCGGCTGTCCGGCAACTTCAGCAGATGCTCCAGGGCAATCAGCAGCGGATCACGGCCGCGCTGGCCCTGGTCGGTCAGAGTAAACGGGATGAATCGGGTGTCATCACGTCCCAACTGGCCAAACACCGCGCGGATATGCGGCGCGTAGGTATTGATATCCGGCAGCATGACAATCACGTCACGCGGGCGCAGGTCGGGATCGGCACTGAAGCGTGCGAGCAGCTGGTCGTGAAGTATTTCTACTTCCCGTTGTGGGCTGTGGGCAACATGAAAGCGTACCGAGCGATCCTTGCCTGGATTGACTGCGGGCCACAGCTCGCGGGTCTCTGCCAACGGCCGCAGTTCGAGAATGTCGTCCTGCAACTGGTTGAGCAGGGTTTGCGGCTGGCTTTCGCTGAACAGGTCGATGCGCCCATCGCTGAATGCTGCGCGGTAACTGCCGGGATCATCGTAACTGTCGAGCAGGTTGATGTAGTCGCGGCCCTGCTTACCCCAGGCAGCCAGCAGCGGGTGTGCGTGCTGGTGCAGGGATTGTGCGTCGATCAGGCTGGGCATGCCTTGCTTGCGTTGCTGGCGCTTGTATTGATGACGCAGCAGGTCCTTGTCGGCGACGATATCCGCCCAGTGATGGCGACAGGGGTTGTGCACGCAGAGCAGCACCTGGCTGAAACGGGCCAGGCCAGCCAAGGCTTCCAGGGCCTGGGCTGGCAACGAGGAAATACCGAAGACGATCACCCGTGAAGGGAGTCCGGCAGGTGCCTGCTCAAGGCTGTTGATCCGTTCGATAAAACGCTGGTGTACGCCGGCACGGCTCTGGGCCATGCCTTCCTCGCCGACATCCAGCAACAGCGCACGCCACAATTCGGCTTGCCAGCAATTGGCCGCAGGCAGGGGTTTGGCATCGCCGCGCGCGGTGTTCAGCACATGTCGCCCGGCAGCCCAGTCCTTGAGCCAGTCGGCACGGTAGACCTGATATTGGTCAAACAGGTCGGCCAGGCGCTCTGCCAACTGGTAGCGCTTGCGCAGGTCGCTGTCGTCGGTGAGAAAGCGCTGCAGGGGCTCGAAGTGCGGCTTGTCGATCACCTCGGGCAGCAGGCGCATCAACCGCCAGGTCAGCGGGGCCTTGTCGAGCAAGGACACTTCCGGGATCTCATCGCGTCCCAGAACACGGCGGTACAACTGCCACATGAAGCTGCCAGGCAGTTGCACCTCAATCGCCGCAGCAATGCCACAGCCACCCTGGTCATCGTCTTCAGGGTCTTCTGCCAGGGCCAGTTTGAGCCACTGGGCGATGCCGTTGCTTTGCACCAGGACGATTTCATTTTCCAATGGCGCCAGCGGATAGCGGCGCATCCAGCTCACCACCAGGCTGCGTAGTTCATCCAGGCGGTTGCCGTGGACCACCATGAATCCAGGAAGGAGTGGATTTGCGTGCGGCATTGGACATCCTTGAGGCTGTGCGGGCAGAGGGAAACCATATCACGGGCCCGACCATCGATGACGGCAGAACAGGCACCAAAGATTACCGTCCGGAAAAGACAAAACCCCTACCTGCATACGCAGATAGGGGTTTCGGAATTTAATCTTGACGATGACCTACTCTCACATGGGGAAACCCCACACTACCATCGGCGATGCATCGTTTCACTGCTGAGTTCGGGATGGGATCAGGTGGTTCCAATGCTCTATGGTCGTCAAGAAATTCTGTTGCCAGAAGGTCTTGTTAGACACTCCAGCGAATTGGGTATGTGATGATTGTGAGTCGCAAACTTTCGGTTCGTTTCGTCTTCACAACACCGCAATCTGGTCATTTCGACGCAAATTGCTTGGGTGTTATATGGTCAAGCCTCACGGGCAATTAGTATTGGTTAGCTCAACGCCTCACAGCGCTTACACACCCAACCTATCAACGTCGTAGTCTTCGACGGCCCTTCAGGGAGCTCAAGGCTCCAGTGAGATCTCATCTTGAGGCAAGTTTCCCGCTTAGATGCTTTCAGCGGTTATCTCTTCCGAACATAGCTACCCGGCAATGCCACTGGCGTGACAACCGGAACACCAGAGGTTCGTCCACTCCGGTCCTCTCGTACTAGGAGCAGCCCCTCTCAAATCTCAAACGTCCACGGCAGATAGGGACCGAACTGTCTCACGACGTTCTAAACCCAGCTCGCGTACCACTTTAAATGGCGAACAGCCATACCCTTGGGACCGGCTTCAGCCCCAGGATGTGATGAGCCGACATCGAGGTGCCAAACACCGCCGTCGATATGAACTCTTGGGCGGTATCAGCCT